>JABSPM010000080.1 GCA_013215095.1 Flavobacteriaceae bacterium
AGTGTTTTATCTTCTTGAACATAGAATTCTGACAATACAGGATCGTAAGCATTCATATTATAAGACGTAAAATAACTGAAAGTAAAACCCGCTTGTAAATATAATGCCTGCTTATGAAAAAAATGATTCGAATAATAAAAGGTATTTCGCGTAGACATCTCAGGAACCTTCAAAATAGACACCCCATCTAAGACTTTTTGATACCGTATTGTATTATGTAAAGCAAACTTACCGAGTTTAATTTCATTACTAAACTTAGCTCTTATATAATTAATTGTATTATCTGTTTGAAATGGCTTCACCAAACCTTCGGTATTTTTCGCAAAATACGTTTGATTATGAATTGTGGAATAATCAACTTCTAATGTTCCATATGCCTTAGACTTGAGTGTAACGCCTAATTGTTTTGTTTGCACATTGTCATAATTATTCTGCCAATTATAATTTAAGTAATCACTTTGATATAATTGATAATTATAATTAGGAGCTTTAGAGTTTACATTTATATTGGCTTTTGCGGAAATATCCTCATTAAGACTATAACGCATTGTTCCGTTAATATAGTTTCCATCAAAATCTCCAGACACGTTAACACCTACTTTTCCATGGATTAAGAATTCTCCGATTTGATTTATATATTCGCCCCCAAATTGCGTTACATTCCCTTTTAATCTATTCGGAATATTTAGTCCATTGACAACGACCCGCTGATTGTACCCATAATTATAGCTAGAATATCCTAAATAGGCTTTTAACTTTCCTAAGTTTTGATTTCTATAAACGGCATTTGCTTCAGTATAAAAATCTTCCAATGTTGTTCTTTCATGAATCGTAGTTGAAAAAGCACTACCAAAACCTGTTGTATAGGGTGTGTCTTGTGTGTACTCATAAAACTTATCTTCGAACGACACGACATTACCAAGACTTAAGGCGTTGCCACCATCTGTTCCATTGGGCTTTAATACATTATAATAATGGTCTAAATGAAACCTTTTACCTTTTAAGATATTTTCAGCGTCTTCAAAAAGCGGATCAAACACTGAGCGATCCTTAAATTCTTCATTACCATTTTCAAACTGGATCAAATCTTCATCGCTAATACCTCCGTTTTCCTCATTCATTAAATCTTGCATAACGGTATGTGCTCGCATATAATATTTACCATTTTTTGTGTTGTAATTGGTGGAAAACGTAAAATTACCAGTACTTGTTATTGCATGTTGGTATTTACCCAAAGAACGCAAACCTTTATATCCAATAGTAAAGTTTAGTCGTTCAGACGTATTTATCGAAAACAAGGATTGTAATAATTGACCTTGTTCAAACACGGTTTTAAACATCAGTTCAGTGAATGGGGTTGGCACCTGATAATAGAAGACATCATCTATTTCAAAATAATTAAAATGCCTAGCTCTTGCTCCAAAATTCGGCATTAGATTTTCACCACTAAAGTCATAACTTAATGTATTGTAAGTTTGTCCAACATTAGAAAAAGGCAATACATCAAAATCGTCTTTTCTCAGGTAATTAAATTTATATTCTTTATGGATACTAAGCGTCGTATCTACATAAGTGGTATCGTAAGCTCTAGAAATGTGTTTATACATTTCTATTTTTGCATCTAAATTCTTCTTTACGTTTTTATTTTTGGAATTCCCAAAGCTAGCTGTATCATTGACTGTGCCTCTCTCACTTTTTTTTAAAATACTAGGAGTAATCTGTGCATTTGAGATAAAGCCACTCCCAAAAACAGCAATTAAACACCAAATAAGAATTAATTTATTCATACATATAATTTGTGCAAAACGAAACTCGTTTTGGCAAAACTCGTGCAAAAATAGTAAATATCCTATGTATTTCGTTTTTTTACATCCTAAAGCTATTTTGCACATACAATAACGTTTATTTTTCACAATTATATCCTATGTTAAAGTTAAAATATTCTAAATATGAGTTTGAATGCGGCACTGACGAAGCTGGACGTGGTTGCCTTGCTGGCCCTGTTACAGCAGCCGCAGTAATTTTGCCTGAAAATTTTGAAAATGACATCTTAAACGATTCCAAACAATTGTCCGAAAAAAAACGCTTTAAGCTTCAATCTATTATAGAAAATGAGGCTTTGGCTTTTGGTATCGCTCATATTTTTCCAAAAAAAATTGATGAAATCAACATATTAAACGCCTCAATACTAGGGATGCATACGTCTATAGATTACATGAATACCAAAGTCGAATTTATAAGTGTTGACGGTAACAAATTCAAACCCTATAAAAAAGTTCCCTTTGAAACGATTATAAAAGGAGATGGTAAATATCTAAACATCGCAGCGGCATCGGTTTTAGCAAAAACATACAGAGATCGCTATATGGAACATATTCATGAAGAGTTTCCTATGTATAATTGGAAAAAAAACAAGGGCTATCCAACAAAGGAGCATCGTGCTGCGATTAAAAAATATGGTATTACAAAATATCACCGAAAATCCTTCAGACTTTTACCAGAACAATTAACTTTAGAATTTTAAATTTTACATTTGTATTCTAATCTTATTATTTATTCATTAATACATGCGATTTTTATTTTTATCTTTTTGTCTTTCGGTATTTTTAAATAGTTGTCAAAAAGACAGCAAAAGAGTTACCTCAATAACACAACTCATCCCAGAGAACGCTTCGATAATTCTTAAAATTCATGATTTTGAAACATTCAAAAGTGACCTTTCTAACAGTGACTTTTTTAATCAAATTTCTCAAAGTAAGCCCTACCAAGACCTAGATCAAACTCTCAATGTTTTCAAAAATTACAAATTTCAACATCCTATAATTCTTGCTTTTAATCCTTACAAAGATGCACTACAATATACATTTATAACAAAACAATCTGAAGAAACTGATAGTTTGGACTTAAAAGAAATAAGCACAACGGTTATTGATAGCTTTTTTGTAGCAAGCAATACGGCATTGAAAAGCCCCGATACTTCCGCCGCATCTAATAATCAAATTGCTTCTTTATTAAACATTGCAGATCCAGAAAAGTCGTTCTCTTTAGTTCTAAAAAAGAAATATACAAACACACTTGGGCTTTCTTTATACACACCAAATAGCACTAATTTTGGAAATTGGACCTTATTAGATGCTAACATTAGTCCTAGCCAATTGTCCTTTAATGGGCTAATCTCTAATGAAGATAACCCCGATGCCTTAAGCCGTATTTTTCATGGCAATATTCCGCAGGAAAATACAATTCAAAATATTACGCCTATTCAAAGTGATGGTTTTACGAGCTTAACTTTTAATGATTACCAAACATTAAAACAGCGTTTAGATTTGTATAATACTAAAGTCATTGATTCTTCACATACCTCTGAACTTTTTGAAACCATCAACGAAATTGGAGAAATTTATCTCAGCAATAGCTCTGTAATTGCTCTAAAATCAATTGACGTTGCAGCAACCAAAGAAGCCTTAAGGCAGCATCAAAATGTTAAAGACAATTTTAGAGGCACAGAGATCTTGCATTTTGAAGACTCATTGTTTATACAAAATACTTTTAAACCCATACTCACAAAAAAAGTCAGTACTTATATTATACTTAAAGACTTCTTTGTATTTGCAGAAGACACTGAACCCTTAAAAACTATTATTTCCAACCATCAAAACGGCACAGTTTTGTCTCAAAACGAAGCTTTTATAACCAACTTCTCCTACTTGAGTGATGAATCTTCACTTCTAGTTATCGCAGCGCCCAATAAACTCAACACTCAGTTACAAGCCCTATTGGATTCTGAAAAGCAATATGATATATCTGCTTATAAATTTTCTGCATTCCAATTGATAGAAGATGATGGTTATGCACATCTGAATACTATCATTAAGAAGTCTAAAAAACGTGCTTTAGCCAATACCATTTCGGAAGAACTTAACATCAATTTAGATGCCGATGTTTTAAATACACCTCAATTTGTTAAAAATCACAGAACCCAACAAAAAGAAATTGTAGTTCAAGATATTAATAACCAATTCTATTTGATTTCTAACACTGGAAAGATCCTCTGGAAAAAGCGTCTTAACGGTCCTATTTTAGGCGATATTAAACAAGTAGATCTTTATAAAAATAATCGTTTGCAGTTCATCTTTGCTACTCCAAACCATCTTTATATCGTAGACAGAAATGGGAATGATGTTGCACCATTTCCGATGAAATTTAAAAAAACTATTACACAACCTCTTTCTGTATTTGATTATGACAACAACAAGGACTATCGTTTTTTAGTGACTCAAAATAATTCACTTTTGATGCTTGATGGTAAAGGAAAGACGGTATCTGGTTTTAGTTATAAAAACGAACATCCAGTTACAAAACAACCCAAACATTTTAGAGTACGCGACAAGGATTACATTGTATTTGCCTCTAACAATACCTTAAAAGTTCTAAATCGTCGCGGGGAAGACCGAATTCATATTAAGGACAGTATTAACTTTTCTAAAAATCCTATTTTCTTATACAAGAATACGTTTGCTACTACTACAATGAATGGTGAACTCGCGCAAGCTAATCTCAAAGGTGCTTTGAGTAAGCAAACCCTCGGTTTAGGAGCTAATCATAAAATTGATGCTACTAGCAAAACTTTGGTCTCATTATCCGATAACAAGTTAAACATCAAACACAACACTTATGAATTGGAATATGGCGATTACACCTTACCAAAGATTTTTTATCTTAATGATAAAATTTATGTTTCTCTAACCGATCGTCAATCTCAAAAAATATACCTATTTGATAGCAATGCTAAGTTACAAACAAACTTTCCTGTTTTTGGAAATTCCACCATTGATTTAGACAATATAGACAGTGATCGTAATTTAGAATTTGTAACTGTAGGAGACAGTAACTCAATTATAGTTTACAAAAAAAATTAAGCTATACGAGACATTAATAACAACCCTTCATTTTAGATAAAGACTTCAAGCACATGAATAAAACACTTAGGTTCGTCTTTTAATACGATTTTCAATCTCATACCATCTCTACTTCTAAATTACTCAATTAAAATGCGCTTTTTGCGTTATCTTTCGAAATAAAAACAACTCTTAACTTAAGGCTATGACTGATTTTTATTTTTTATCTAACACAAAAAATCATCATTTTTATAATATTTAATTTAACAGAAGAACTGGTATCACTAACTTAAAGTTCCTCTTTTTACTTCAATTTATACAGTCACTTATTTGAAAATGACAAACTTTTCGGTTGGTCGTATAATAGCACTCGTCATATTTAGTTATTATTGCAAAAAAATATAGACAAATCACTTATGATTTCAAGAAAAAACGCTAGCATTTCGCAATTTATCATTCATAAAGTCGGCAATAAGTTTAACAGTACAAAAAATGCTTTTTCTGAAAGCACAGTTGATTTTGACGAAGCCAGTTATGACTTAATGCTTCCTTTTCTATTAAGACCATTTGGAAGTGTCGTACAGAGTTACCGTTTTAGTCATCATGCAGACGTTAGGCTCAATGAAATTAATAATTATGCCGAACAAATATTTGATGAATATGATGAATTTGTAGAAACTTCGAAAAATATAGTAAAACATCTTTTCGAACAATCGAACTCTGCTCAGATTAAAACTGGAGATGTTTTAATTGCATTATTTGAAGGCATTACATTTAATGAAATTACAACCAGTGCCCTTGGAATTTTTAAAATTGAAAACAAAAGCAATTTTTTTCAGACGTATTTAGAAGGCAGCAGTTATGACGTCATTGTGCAAAAAGGCATTAATTCTAAAAAATTAGACAAAGGTTGTTTAATTCTAAACCAGACTGATGGTGAAGGTCGTATCGTCCTTAGTGCAGACAACAACAATTATGATGCGCTATACTGGACAAATCACTTCTTAAATGTAAAATTTGCAGATGATGCCAACCAACATACACAAAACTACTTAGAGCTGTGCAAAGACTTCTCAGACGAGGTACTTAAAACAAGTTATGGTGAACAGGAGCGCAGCACGTTTTTAGCAAAGACAGTAGATTTTTTTAAAGACAATGAGGTTGTCAATGTCGAACGTTTTAAAGATGAAATCTTTGAAGAAGACAAACACAAAGATTTATTTGAAGATTACAAAAAACGTTTTGAAGAGGACCAAGACGTATTTATCCGTAATCAATTTGATGTTTCTGATGCTGTTGTTAAGAAAGAAAAGAAAAAGCTTAAAACCGAAATCAAGCTCGATACGCATATTCAAATTAAACTAGATATTGAAGCACCAGATGCCTCTACCGAGTACCTAGAGCGCGGATATGATGAAGAAAAGAAGATGCACTATTACAAGGTGTTTTTTAATGCCGAGGATTAACAGTTTGTTATAGGATAAAATAAATTGACAATACCTACGTTTATTATTTTAGGTTACATTATGTATTTACGGCACGTTTTAAAATGACTTACATAACGTTGTTTTCATTCTTTTAGGCATAACTTTTGTCAACATATTATGCTAGCGCATAATACAGCATTAGTCATCCTGCTTTTGAAATTGGTGAGCCGCGTTCAAAATCTTACAACACTACATTCGCAAAGGTATTCAAGATGGTTAGCGCACAAACCTTAGACATTGACTTAAAAGCCAAGAGAACAACCAAGTTAAGGCGTTACTTTACTTCTACGTGATGAATTATGTGCAATTATTCATAGGATTATGACACATTGGACAACGTCGAATCACCTAGAGAAACAAGGTATTAGAAATAGAAGCGCAACATTGGTGAATTTGAAATATGATATTGTCCATTCTGAATCTTATGTGTATTTTTTAAAAGCTTTTTTTAGGATGACAGATTAGCATATTGATATTCATGAAAGCAACTCAAACACCAACATACACTAAGACAGACACTTATCTTTACAGCTTTGTAACTCACTTATAAAAAACAAAAATCTCTACCCTCCAGCTTAGAATGTTTCTTAAATTTGCAATCAATTTAATCACTTAAAAATGCATCAAATTACGACTAGAATCTCACTTTTACTACTATGTATAGCAAATCATTTTTCAATAGCACAAGTTGTCATTAATGAATTAGATTGCGACACACCAGGAATAGACAATAAAGAATTTATAGAACTGAAATCCGATACGCCAAATTTTGAACTAGATGGTTATGTCTTGGTTTTTTTTAATGGTTCAAATAATGGTGGTGACAGCAGCTATTTTACTATTGACTTAGACGGATTAATTACTGATGTGAACGGACTTATATTGATAGGAAGTGATACTGTAAACCCTTATCCTCAGCATTTCATTGCAGCAAATGTCATCCAAAATGGTGCAGATGCAGTTGCTATTTATCACGCTAGTGCTTATGATTTTCCAGACGGCACTTTAGCTACTACTACAAATTTAATAGACGCTCTAGTTTATGACACTAGTGATTCTGACGACAGCACATTAATGACACTTTTGGGTGTTACCGAACAAATTAATGAAGGGTCGAGCAATAACACCAATTCTATTCAGCGTTTTGAGGATGCTTCTGGCAATGTCACTTATGCTTCTGCGACACCAACACCAAGAGCCTTAAATGACGGCAGTGGATTTATATTTAACACATTAAGTATTTCCACTGACCAAACGCAATATATCGAGGGGGCTAGCTTTGACATTACCATTAGTGCTGCTGTTGCTGTAACTTCAGACTATATGTTTGGTATTTCGCTTGAGAACGGCACTTTTGATAGTTCGGATTACACAGGTTCAACAGTCCTTACCATACCTAGTGGTCAACATACGGTAAGCACAACGATAACACTTATAGATGATACCGATGATGAAGGCGATGAAGAATTACGCATTAGGTTTTCAAATTTATCAAACCCTTATATTCCTTACAACAATAATATTATCATACGAGCAGTTGATAACGATTTTACAGTTGCCCCATGGGGAACACCAAGTAATCCAACCTACAATATAGTGGAAAGCACACAACCTGACGGGTATTATGACAGCCTAAATGGTTTAAGTGGGGAAGCTTTGCGCCAAGCGCTACAAGATATTATTGCAGATCCAAATATTGTGCGCGCACAAACCTATGCTGATGTCATTGATATTCTAAAAGAATCCGATCAAAACCCTTTAAACAGTAACGAAATTTGGTTGGTTTATACCGCTCAAGGACGTGCCAAATTAGATCTACAAGTAGACTCTAACAACACTGGAAAATGGAATAGAGAACATACTTACCCGCGTTCTCGCGGTGGATTTAACAGCATTGAAGACGACGAAATTGCAGATGGCATTGACACGTATTGGTACACCGACTCCGATTCATTGCGCCACGCCAACTCAGATGCTCACGGCATTCGTGCTGCTGATGGTCCAGAAAACAGCACTCGTAGCAATCAGCATTATGGAGAATACACAGGTCCTACAGGTACTCAAGGTAGTTTTTATGGCGACGTTGCGCGAGGTGTATTGTTCTTAGAAATACGGTATAACGGATTAGAGGTTGTAGATGGATTTCCTACAACAACGGGACAACTAGGAGACTTGGCTACCTTACTGAATTGGCATCGTAATGACCCCCCAGATGATTTTGAAATGCATCGCAATAACATTATTTACAATTGGCAGTTTAACCGAAATCCTTTTATTGACCACCCCGAATTGGTTGAATATATTTGGGGAATTTATGCCGGATCAGAATGGAATACTAGTTTAGGTCATGAAGAACACCTATCATCAGCACTGCAACTATCTCCAAATCCAGCAAGAAACAGCACTCAAATTTATGGTCTTAAACAAAGCGCCAAAGTTGAAATTTATTCTTCTGAAGGACGTCTTGTTTCTATAGCAACCATAACTGAAAACGAAAAAATAGACTTAAACATTAATACTGGTATGTACTTTGTTAAAATCATTACAAAAACTCAATCTGTAGTTAAGAAATTACTTGTAAAATAAATTGTGGTTTACAGCTTGTTTTAAATCGAATTATAAACGCTTGGTCTTATTTTCTGTATTGTCAACACCTTTAATATTATCAATAGTACTAATGGCTGCTTTAAGTTTTAATACTCTATAGCTAAGATATAGATAACGTGCATCTAAAAACAACCAAATACTAAATATTACAATCAGTACACAAAGCAGAAAAAAAATTTTTAAATTAAGCTCTAAAACCACCGCGCCTACATATAGGCTATACAATTCAGATGCAAACCAGAAAACCATGAACATCAAGACTGCTACAAAGGCAATATTACCCATCAAAACACTTTATCCTTTTCATAATTAAGGTAGTTTAGCGTTTTGGTTTTATAAAATCCAAAGGTTTTAAGATGAAACACAGCACTTAGTGCTCCAAAAACACATATTGCAAAAGGCAGTAATATCGTATAATTGAATGCCTGATGCTCTTCAAACACCAGTACATAAAAAAAAACCCCCATTATCAATGCCATTGAAATGGATATAATGGTTAGCAAAATTTTTTGGACAACACCCAACACTTATATAAAAGTTGCATCAAACAAATTTAAAAAGTGCTTCTGCAATTTGGCTTTAACCTCAGCTTCATCTACTGTAGTTTTACCTAATTCTACATTAAGCGATGTCACTGCTTTTCCTCTAATACCACAAGGTATAATATTGTCAAAGTAACCTAAATTTGCATTGACATTAAGTGCAAATCCATGCATGGTTACCCAGCGACTTGCGCGCACTCCCATGGCACATATTTTTCTTGCAAATGGTGTTCCGACATCCAACCACACACCGGTTTCCCCATTACTGCGTTCTGCTTTTAAGTCATATTCTTCCAAAGTAAGAATAATCATTTCCTCTAATAAGCGCAAATACTTATGAATATCCGTAAAAAAGTTTTCTAAATCTAAAATCGGATAACCCACAATTTGCCCAGGGCCATGATAGGTAATATCTCCGCCTCTATTAATTTTATAAAATGTAGCTTTTTTTTCTTTTAATTGGTCTTCATTAAGAAGCAAGTTTGAGACGTCACCGCTCTTTCCTAAAGTATAGACATGCGGATGTTCTACAAACAAAAAATAATTTGGTGTTTGCAATTTTGCGTCTTCACGTCTGTTTTTAATTTTGGTATCAACAATACCTTCAAATAGGTTTTCTTGGTAATCCCAAGTTTCCTTATAGTCTTTATTTCCTAAATCTTCTAGGTGGATTTGTTTATTCACAATTGTTAATCTTCTAATACAACTTTGAGGTTAAAAATTTTTGGGTCTGTCAAGTACTTCATAAAACTATACATTAAGGTTAAAGTTTTACCATCAACACTAAACAGAGCATCTTGGTTAGAGACATACTTTACTCTTCTTGGGAAATGATAATTCAGTTTATACCTTGCGGCACCAAATATCATTGCCATTTTACCAAGACTATCTATTACAATTTTATGCGCTTTTTCATCTATAACCTTAGCGGTTCTAGCAAACGTATTCTTTTGAAAAGTATATTTAATTTCTGTGGTACCTCCGCTAATAAATACAGATAAGGGATTATTAGGGTTATTTAACTTTACCTGGTCTTTTCTTTGAAATTCACTTGTATCATTAAACGCATCAAACATATTATGGACTTCTGCTACACTTTTAAAATTTGCACTTAAATCAAAGGTCAATTCTTTTGTTTGCCGGTCCATAACCACATGTACCTTATAAGGTTCTAAAGCCTTTAATTGTTTCTGGTTTCCTTTAGGTAATTGCGCTATACTGTCTTTATTTTTTTCCAAAAAATCTCTAAAAACCATAACAGAATCCATACGTGATTCTTCATTCGCCATAAGTTTATCTCCGGCTGTTTCCATTATTTCAAAAGCATCAAATGCAAAAGACATTTTTCCACTTCCATCTTGATTAATATGGATATTTTCAGAAAACTGACAACTTATAAAACATAAAACACAAAGGCAAATAGCAGCTAAAAAAAACTTACTCATAATTTCATAAATCCATCATTTTCGATTGCAAATATACGCTTTTTAATGACGGAATATAACTCCGATTGAATACAACTATCGGTCTGGATTATTCAAAATAACTAAAGCTGCAATAACACCTGGAACCCAACCAAAAAGTGTAAGTAAAAACACAATAAAAATAGAGCCACAACCTTTACCTATTACTGACAATGGCGGAAAAAGTAAAGCTAATAAAACTCTCCAAAAACTCATATGATAATTGATTTTAATTGATGATTACCTATAGGTCGCAATTCATGTTACTTTGTTACAAGATTTTGGAGCGATTCTTAGATATTTAGATATTATACCATCTCTACCTCTAAATTAAACAGAAGGACTGACATTAGTTAAGTTATGTATATTAGTTTATTACTCCAAACTTTTCTAGTTTATGATTGGTAATACGTGTAAGGTATTTACACTCTAAAATCTAATATATAAGATCTAACGTCTTAGATCAATATTAATTACCAAAACAATAGCTTTTCAAGTTGACAGAGTAATTTTAAGTAATTATCTTTGTGCGTTTAAATTTTTAGTAAATCATAAAAGTAATGTCGCAACAATTATCAGAACAAGAAATCGTTAGACGAGAGAAGCTAGCAAAATTACGCGAGTTAGGAATAAATCCTTATCCTGCAGACCTTTATCCTGTTGACCACACGAGTAAACAGATTAAAGACAACTTTGCAGAAAGTAAACAGGTGGTTATAGCAGGACGTTTAATGCGAAAGAAGGTTCAAGGTAAAGCGTCATTTGCTGAAATACAAGATAGTGCAGGACGCATTCAAGTCTATTTTAACAGAGATGAAATGTGCCTTGGTGAAGATAAAAGCCTTTACAATGACATCTTTAAAAAACTCATTGATCTTGGAGATTTTATAGGTATTGAAGGAGAGCTTTTCACGACTCAGGTTGGAGAAAAAACAGTATTGGTTAAGAATTTTAGCTTATTGAGCAAGGCTTTAAAGCCACTTCCCTTACCAAAAACAGATGCAGAAGGTAATATCTATGATGAGTTTGTAGATCCAGAAATGCGCTACCGTCAACGTTATGCAGATTTAGTAGTAAACCCACATGTCAAGGATATTTTTGTTAAGCGTACCAAGTTATTTAATGCGATGCGTGAATTTTTTAACACCTCTGGATATTTTGAAGTAGAAACTCCGATCTTACAGCCTATTCCTGGTGGTGCTGCGGCAAGACCATTTGTAACGCATCACAACAGCTTAGATATTCCATTGTATATGAGAATTGCTAATGAGTTATACCTAAAACGTTTAATTGTTGGTGGTTTTGAAGGTGTCTATGAGTTTTCTAAAAACTTTCGTAACGAGGGTAAGGACAGAACGCATAACCCAGAGTTTACGGCTATGGAAATTTATGTTGCTTATAAAGACTACAACTGGATGATGGACTTCTGCGAGCAATTATTAGAGCATTGCGCTAAAGCAGTGAATGGTACAACCAAAGCTACTTTTGGTGCGTATGACATCGATTTCAAAGCACCTTATGCACGTGTAACGATGGCAGACTCTATTAAACATTTTACAGGATTTGATATCACAGGAAAAACAGAAGATGAGATTCGTGATGCTGCAATTGAAATGGGAATTGAAGTTGACAGCTCCATGGGCAAGGGCAAATTAATTGATGAAATTTTTGGTGAAAAGTGTGAAGGAAACTACATTCAACCTACCTTTATTACAGACTACCCTAAAGAAATGAGTCCATTATGTAAATCACATAGAGATGATCCTGAATTGACAGAGCGCTTTGAACTGATGGTTTGTGGTAAAGAAATTGCCAATGCGTATAGTGAATTGAATGACCCCATTGATCAGCGCGAGCGTTTTGAAGCACAATTAAAATTAGCCGATCGTGGTGATGATGAGGCTACTCAATTTATAGATTTTGATTTTTTACGTGCCTTAGAATACGGTATGCCTCCAACCTCTGGAATGGGTATTGGAATGGATCGACTAATCATGTTCTTAACCAACAATCCTTCTATACAAGAAGTATTGTTCTTTCCTCAGATGAAACCCGAACAAAATCAGCTTGATTTAAAAGCTAATGAGCATGTTATCTTTGAAATTTTAAAAACTGAAAAAAGCATTCCATTAAATGCGCTAAAAGCAAAAGCAGGTTTAAGCAATAAGGCTTGGGATAAAGGCATGAAAGGTCTAGCCAAACATGGTCTAACAAAAGTCACTAAAACCGAAGACGCCATAATTGTCACTTTAGATGAATAAAAGGCTAACATTAAGAATATAGCGTATCTATAAAAACAGGAGTTACACCAGCGTAACTCCTGTTCTGTTATAATAAAGACGTATTACTCTTGCTCCACGCCAATCTCGTTTATTTCGTCGCTCCCATATTTAGGATTAGCCCCCCATTTATTGGAACCAGGCTCACTATCTGTACAAGCTAAAATTAAATTATATATTGGAATAAGGCAGTACCATCCACTTTTACCAACATCATGCATTCTCCTAACTGCAACAGCTATCGATGGGATTAATACTATAAAAGAATAAATTGTGCCCAAGACCATTAGACCAGACATATCTATCATAATCGGGAATAAAGCTAAGAAATAACTAAATATAATGTTGAACAAAAAAAACATCCAATATTCTTTACGCCTTGCTCTTCCAGAAAAATCTGCATACTGCTTTAGTACTTTTAAATACCATTTCATATTATTATTTTTTAATGATTAGTTGCCTAATATACATGTTTTTATAAATACACAACAAACATTTAGACAAGTTCATATTGTTTTTGTTTTCAAGATTTAATACTACATAAGCGATATCATCCAGTCATATCTATTCATTTATAAACACCCTTTCATCTTAAAAAACTTCAACTAACATAAGCATCCACCTACTACAAACAATCAAAAAAGACCTTATTTTTTATTTTACATTAGGGTTACTCACAGATTTTCAAAACACCTCTTGTAAATCGTCTAAATCCTTAATTAGATAGGGCTTGTACTGAACCCATGAAACACTGTCTTGCCACATATTTAACTTCTCGAATATTGTACAATTTAAGTCAATATTGTCAATCTCTTGGTGTATTAAAAGTCCATAAAGAATATAAAACCATTATTCCTTAGTTTTTCTCTATAACACCTTATAAACCAAGTCTTCTAACAATAAAACACTGAAGTAATAAAAAAGAAAACCATCTTATTTCTAAAATGGCTTTCTTTTTTCTCAATAGGAAAACACAAACTTCCTAGAGCTGTAAGCAGCTAGAAACTGCCCTAAAAATTAATCGTGAAATGTATATTCAATATTGTTAAATACCCCGTTAGCAATTGTAAAAGTAGTTCCTAAGCCGTCTATTGCTGTACCCGAAAAAGTTCCAGATACTCTATTTGAGTCTGTGTCTAAATTAGTAATACTTATCGTTCCGTTTGTACTTTCGATAATAGCTAAAATTTCTGTTGTTTGCGGATTATTAATCAAATCAAACCCGTAAAAAACTGTAGACTCTCCTTCTACTGCATATGATTGTTCTGTTAGCAAATCAGCATCGTCATTAAAAAAGCTACCAAGACGTATTTCGATTTGATCTCCCGAACTATTAGTCCCAGTAATTGCTAAAAATCTGCCTCCGTTAGACAATACAGCTGCAAAAGCATCCAGTTGATACGTAACTCCATCAATATCTAATTGTATATCCGCCGAAGAATTCGAACTATCATCATCGCCACCACAACTTGTTACAAAAAAAATAATGCTAAAGACTACACTTAACTGTTTTAATTTTTTAATCATTTTTTAAATTTTAATTATTTTGGCTCTAGTTTAATTTAGCTATTATTTTGTATATTGTAAGTTATGAATATAGATCATTTAAAAGAAGAAATACTATCTCTATCAACTCTGGATCGAGATCGTTTGTTAAAAGTCATTACAGATTCACTTGCGGAAAATCAA
>JABSPM010000081.1 GCA_013215095.1 Flavobacteriaceae bacterium
AACTCAAACAAGATTTTGGACTAGACAATTTTTGTCTGCAGGATTTTTGGGCTACTGAAGCCTCCTTTAGGTGCATTATGATAGCATATAATCTAATGAGTTTGTTTAGACATTTTGCACTAAATCATCATAACCGAGCAACATTGAAAACGCTAAAAGTCTATTGCTTTGCATTAGGAGCATGGCAGGTAAAACACGCCAATAGAAAGGTGTTGAAGATTGCATTGTCTGCAAAAAAGAGACCATGGATGAAGGGATTATTTAGTCAAATCAAGAATTTAAGCCCGCCTTTTGTATATTCTAATGCATAATGCGGGATAAAGGAATATGGCAGGGCATATATTTGTGTGAACATGGGGATAATACCTATGACAGACATTAGGTAATCACCTTATTTAGCGAATAAAAACCGATTCATGAGAATCGGTTTTTGTTTTATACCATTTTCCATTTGAAAGTATCGTAAATAAAAATGGGAGTTTTATTCAAGTGATTTCAAGTGTAAAATGGTATTAGTTATGCGTTGCAGCACAACCACAGGCTCCCCTAGTGAAACTATTACTGTCTTCATGCCAAGGAAAGGCAGAATTATATTTGGAATTTTCCCAATAAAATTTACCTCGTTTTTTCGGATGATTTCCAATTTCGTTCATGCTATTAGTATCATACAAACGTCCATTTACCATCGTGTATTTAACATGTTCTGTATGTCTAATATTTTCAAGTGGATTTTTGTCTAACACAATAAGGTCTGCAAGCTTACCAACCTCCAAAGAACCAATGTCATTTGCCATTCCTAAGTAGTCAGCGCCATTTAAAGTCGCGGCTCTTAGTACTTCCATATTTGTCATGCCACCTTGATGCAGCATCCACATTTCCCAATGTGCAGCTAAACCTTGCAATTGACCATGTGCCCCAACATTCACTTTTACACCTTTATCTGCTAGAGCTTTACATGTTTTAGCTGTTAGTATATGTCCATTTTCATATTCTTCTTGAGGAATCATAGTGCGATGTCTAGACCTAGAATCTAGAATACGTCTGGGAGAATACTTTAATAATTTCTCGTTTTCCCAAACATTCGTGTTTTGATACCAAAAGTATTCACCACTTATTCCAGAATAATTTACAACTAATGTTGGTGTATATCCAGTATTACTATGGCTCCAAAGTTCCAGAACATCTTTATAAATAGGAGCAATAGGAATATTATGCTCAATACCGGTGTGCCCATCCATAATCATAGAAATGTTATGATAAAATGTAGAACCACCTTCTGGAACAACAAAAATACCTTCTTCTCGTGCTGCTTGCATGACTTGTTGACGTTGCTCGCGTCTAGGTTGGTTGTAACTTTTTACAGAAAGCGCACCAAAAGCTTTTGTACGTCTGATGGACGAACGTGCATCATCCAAATTATTAATTACAGCTTTGAAATCTCCATCTGCACCATATAAAATAAATCCTGTAGAATAGAGGCGAGGTCCCACCATTTTACCGCTTTTTAAGAGCTCTGCTAAAGAAAATACCGTTTCAGTATTCGCAGATGGGTCATGTGATGTGGTAACCCCGAAAGCTAAATTAGCATAAAATTGCCAGTGTTTTTGAGTGGTAAGGCCATATCTAAATGCATTAACATGCGCATGGACATCTACAATACCAGGCATAATAGTTTTACCAGAAACATCATATATCTTAGCATCTGCTGGAAGGTTTACTTCAGATGAAGTTCCAATAGCTTTGATGGTATTGTCTTTTACAACAATAGTACCATCTTCAATCACTTCATCTCCTTTCATGGTAATAATTCGAGCACCTGTAAACGCAATCGTCCCTTTAGGTTTATCCGTTTTATAGCTAAGATTAATTTTTAGGCCTTTTTCTACAATATCAGATGTCGTTTCAGAAACTTTTGCACTGTAATAGCTGTCTCCCAAAGTCCAATGCAATGTGTTATTATCCTTTGTCCAATGCAAATTTATACCAGCATCTTTAGATAACTGTGTCACTGGAACAAAGACACTTTTATTGTTTAGGTCAATTGTGTTTCCCGCTTTTGGCATTGGAGCAACATATACTTTATGTAAATGCTGAAAAGCGATCCAATTGTTATCAGGACTTGGTACTAAGCGATTGGCGTGTTTAGATTTTATATGGGTAAGTTCATTAGCACCATGTAAGTCTACGCTTTTTAATTCTTTTGTGATATTTCCAAAATATGTGCCACCTGTTTGATAGAAAATACGAGTATCGTCGCTATTATATTTAGGATAGTCTCCTCTAACTTTTAAAGCGTGTTTATTACTGCCATCTGTATTTACGATATAAAGTCCAGTTTTCTTTGTGAACGTATGACCTTGATCAGTATTACCTCCTTCTTTTTTATAGACAATAGTTTGACCATCATTAGAAAAACTAGGCATTCTATAGATTCCTTTTTCTTGAGTCAATTGCGTAGATTGATTTTGTTTTAAACTGAATGTTTTAATTGCACCAAGTTGTTCATCATTCCAAGTGACATAAACAATATGTTCCCCGTTTGGCGAGAATGATGGTTCAAATTCAAAATCGGAACCTGAAGTTAGGCGCTTTGGTGTTCCGTTTGGTAATTTTTTTATCCACAAATGCCCAAGTGCATTAAAAACTAAAATCTTTCCATCTGGTGAGGTTATAGCGTGTCTAATAACTTTAGCGTCAAATTCCTTAGGAGCAACAGGTGTATCAACTTCCAAGGTCTTTGCAATTTTGATGTTATTTTCAACTTCAAATGAAATAGGGGATACTTTCATAGAGCTAAGGTCTATCTTTTGAATTTTACCTTTAGACCATATGATTATATGTTTATTATCTGGGGTCCAATTATAATCTGTATAGACTCCAAAAATAGCCCAAGCTTCTTGCTGATCTTTATTTAGGTCATCATACACTGGCCATTCCTCGCCTGTTTCTAAATCATGAATAAAAAGGACACTTTTGGTACGTACACGTTTTATAAAGGCCAATTGCTTACCATTTCTAGATAATTGTGGACTTGAAGCACCGCCTGGTCCTCCTGTAATACGCTCTATTTTACCAGTTTCTAAATCCATACGGTTTATCACATAAATCTGCTTGTTTGGATCCTTGTTATATTGAAAATTTCCTCCAGGATAAACATCCTCACTGTAATATAAATACTTGCCGTCTGGCGAAATACAAGGTTCATTAACATCTTGCTGGTCATTTTTACGTTGGGTAAGTTGTAAACCGCCTTTACCATCTAAATGATATAGCCATATTTCTCCAGCACCAAGAGAACGTTGGGATGAAAAGTGTTTGCGTACTGCAATATATTTTCCATCTGGTGTCCATGCCGAATTGTTAGTTAAACGAAAAGATTCTTTGGTAATTTGTTTTGCATTAGAACCATCAAAGTTCATAATCCAAATGTTATCACCGCCACCAGCATCACTGGTAAAAGAGATTTGCTTGCCATCTGGACTAAATCGGGGTTGTATTTCAAAAGCCAAGCCAGATCTAAGAGGTTTTGCTTTTCCCCCCGTAATTGGCATAATGTAAATATCACCGAGAAGATCAAATACAATATGTTTACCATCTGGACTTACATCTAAATTCATCCAAGTGCCCTCATCAGTCGAAAGGTGGAGTGTGTCAAATGCCCAGTTACCTTCGGGATTAGAAACATCCCAAGTGTCTTTCTTGTCTTGTGCAGAAATTTTAAAATTTAGCACAAGACAAACCAGTAAAAGTAGTATTCTAAGTGTCATAGTTTATATTTTGATTTCATAAGTGAATATACTTATTAATGTTGAAATATGAGATAAGTTAGACCTAAGATTGTGGATAGAGATATAAATTTATAGACTTCAGAAAATGGTAAAAAATAAAAAAGCCCGACTCTTTCGAATCAGACTTTTTAATAAGCGAAATATATTATACAATAGGCGAAACGCCTTATTTTACTTTATCTACAATTGCTTTAAAAGCTTCTGGGTTATTCATAGCTAAGTCTGCTAAAACCTTACGGTTTAATTCAACATTGTTAGCTTTTAATTTCCCCATAAATTGAGAATATGACAGTCCATGTTGTCTGGCTCCAGCATTAATACGTTGAATCCATAAAGCACGGAATGTTCTTTTTTTGTTTCTACGGTCTCTGTACGAATATTGCATCGCTTTATCAACCGCATTTTTTGCTACTGTCCAAACGTTTTTGCGTCTTCCAAAGTAACCTTTTGCTTGCTTAAGAACCTTTTTTCTACGAGCTCTTTTCGCAACTGAATTTACTGATCTTGGCATAATTTTAATTTTTTTTGTAGTAGGCGGTCAAACAAATGACACTTTAATGAGCCCAACTCCAGGGTTTATAAATAATTTTAACCTAAGCAATATTTACTTTAAACGTAATTGCTGCTTAATGTTTGCTTCATCACTTTCATGAACTAATCCACTATGTGTTAAAGCAAGTTTACGCTTCTTAGACTTCTTTGTTAAAATATGACTTTTAAAAGCGTGCTTTCTCTTGATCTTCCCAGTACCCGTTATTTTAAAACGTTTTTTGGCACTAGACTTAGTTTTCATTTTTGGCATTTTCTCTGCTTATTTTTATTTTTCGCTTATTTCTTTTTTATTGGAGCGATAAACATCGTCATACGCTTACCTTCCAATTTTGGCATTTGCTCTACTTTTCCATACTCTTCTAAATCTTGAGCGAGTTTTAAAAGTAGAATTTGACCTTGGTCTTTATAAATAATGGAACGCCCTTTAAAAAATACAAAAGCTTTTAATTTAGCCCCATCTTTAAGGAACTTTTCAGCATGTTTCTTTTTAAATTGATAATCATGATCATCAGTTTGCGGTCCAAATCTAATTTCTTTTACAACAACTTTAGTTGCCTTAGATTTTAGAGCTTTATCACGTTTCTTTTGTTCATAAAGAAACTTTTTATAATCCATAATTTTGCAGACCGGAGGAACAGCTTTAGGAGATATTTCTACTAAATCTAATCCTTGCTCGTCAGCAATTTTTAATGCATCCGATAATTTGTAGATTCCAACTTCGATGTTGTCTCCTACAAGGCGTAATTCTTGCGCAGTAATTTTTCTATTAATTCTGTGCTTGTCCTCTTTTATTTCTCTAACAGGACGTCTAGTTCTTTTTCTACGTATTGCTATGGCTCTAAAATTTTAGTTAAACTTCAAATTGTTTTAAGGTCTTATGTATTTCTATATCGACTATTTTTGAAAATTCCTCTACACTAATCGTGCCTAAATCTTCTCCACCATGTCGACGTACACTGATTTTTTCTTCGTTTTTCTCGTTTTCACCAACAATAATCATATATGGGATTTTCTTCATTTCAGCGTCCCGAATCTTTTTTCCCATAGTTTCGTTTCTATTGTCAATAAGTGCGCGAATTTCGTTATTTTCTAACAAATTTAAAACTTTTTGCGAGTATTTTTCATATTTCTCGCTAATTGTGAGAATAATGACTTGCTCTGGAATCAGCCAAAGGGGGAAATTTCCTGCTGTGTGTTCTAGTAAAATTGCAATAAAACGTTCCATACTTCCAAAAGGTGCACGGTGAATCATAACAGGTCTATGAAGTTCATTATCACTCCCTTTGTAGGTAAGATCAAAGCGCTCAGGAAGGTTATAATCTACTTGAATGGTTCCCAGTTGCCATTGTCTACCTAGGGCATCTTTTACCATAAAATCTAACTTAGGTCCATAAAAAGCTGCTTCACCATGTTCTATAACATAGTTTAAACCTTTTTCTTTTGTTGCATTGAGAATAGCTTGTTCTGCTTTTTCCCAATTCTCAGAAGATCCAATATATTTATCTAAGTCATCCATATCTCTCAGCGAAACTTGAGCTGTGAAGTTTTCAAAGCCTAAAGAACCAAAGACGTAAAGCACTAGGTCAATAACATTTTTAAACTCTTGATCCAATTGGTCTGGCGTACAAAAAATATGGGCATCATCTTGAGTAAATCCTCTAACACGAGTCAATCCATGAAGTTCTCCGCTTTGTTCATATCTATATACCGTACCAAATTCGGCAAAACGTTTCGGCAACTCTTTATAAGAATGTGGCTTAAAATTATAAACTTCACAATGATGGGGGCAATTCATGGGTTTTAATAAAAATTCCTCATCTGCTTTAGGTGTTTGGATCGGTTGAAAACTGTCTTCTCCATATTTAGCATAATGTCCAGAAGTCACATAAAGTTCTTTTTGACCAATATGTGGCGTTACTACCATTTCATATCCTGCTTTTTGTTGTGCCTCTTTTAAGAAATTTTCAAGACGACTTCTTAAAGCAGCACCTTTAGGTAGCCATAAAGGCAAACCTTGTCCAACTTTTTGAGAAAAAGTGAATAATTCTAATTGCTTACCAAGTTTTCTATGATCTCGTTTTTTTGCTTCTTCTAATAATTCTAAATAGGCTTTCAACTCTTTTTGTTTAGGAAACGAAATGCCATAAACTCTGGTAAGTTGTTTGTTATTTTCATCTCCTCTCCAATAGGCACCTGCAACACTTAGAACTTTAACCGCTTTAATTAAGCCTGTATTTGGAATATGGCCACCACGGCATAGATCTGTAAAAGTAGAGTGATCACAAAATGTGATATCTCCATCGTCCAGATTTTCTATAAGCTCTACTTTATATGCGTTATTTTGTGATTTATATAAGGATAAGGCATCTGCCTTTGAGACAGATTTCATCCTGAAATCGTGCTTTCCTCTAGCGATTTCCAACATTTTAGCTTCAATATTTTTAAAGTCTTTATCAGAAATCGAGCGATCTCCTAAATCTACATCATAATAAAAACCATTTTCAATTGCAGGGCCAATAGATAACTTGATGCCTGGGTATAAATCTTCTAAAGCCTGAGCTAATAGATGTGATGAGGAATGCCAGAATGCTCTTTTTCCTTCATCATCTCTCCATGTGTATAATACAAGATTACCATCGGTGGTCAAAAGTGTCGTGGTCTCAATGGTAGTTCCATTAAATTTTGCCGAAATAACATTTCTAGCAAATCCTTCACTAATATCCTTTGCAACATCCATTGCAGTAAGCGCATCATCGTATGATCTAATGCTTCCATCTGGTAATGTAATATGTATCATATAATATATATTGTAATTCGAGCGCAAAGATAATAGCTTAATGCATTACATACAATATATATGTATATATATTAAACAGCTCTTTTATTATTCGAATCATTTTTTTCATAAGCAGGCATTATATTTACAAGCGGGTTTTACTTTCAGTTATTTTACGTCTTATAATATGAATGCTTACGATCCTGTATTGTCAGAATTCTATGTTCAAGAAGATAAAACACT
>JABSPM010000082.1 GCA_013215095.1 Flavobacteriaceae bacterium
AAAACACAATGAACTTGGCAAAAAAGGCGAACAACTAGCGGTAGACTACCTGCAATCAAAAAACTATACTATTATAGAACTCAACTACAGGTTTGAGAAAGCAGAAGTGGACATCATTGCTAAAACACAAAATATTTTAGCCATTATCGAAGTTAAGACGCGTTCAACTAAAGACTTTGGAAATCCGGAAGACTTTGTAAAACCTAAGCAAATACAACGTCTAGTTAAGGCTGTTGATGCTTATGTGACAGCTCATGATTTAAACATGGAAGTTCGTTTTGATATTGTAGCTATTGTCAAAACTGAAAAAAACTTTGATATCGAACATATTAAAGACGCCTTTTATCATTTTTAGCAAAAGGCGTTTCACTGTGCTCCAAATAACCCCAAGAACTACTTTCCATCCAAAAACGTCTTCAAGGCTTCAAGGTCATATGGCTTTGCTATAATTTTTTTGTCTTTATCTAAAATATAATAAAACGGAGTCGCTTTTACATTATAAGCCTTTCCTATTGAATTATTCCACTTTCCTAATCCAAGAACATGAATAAAATTGGGGTAATTAAAGGTTTCATTACGCCATTTAAAAGGTTCGTCTTCCAGTCCTACAAGAATAGCTTTGATGTGTTTTTGATCCTTAGATTCGATGTAACTATATAATTCTGGCATCGCTTTTAAACAATGTCCACAACTACTACTCCAAAACACCAAAAGGTAGCGTTCTGCTTCGTTATATCTACTTAACTTCGTGGTTTGTTTTTTTCCGTTTAGCTCTAATTCGAAATCAAAATCTGGTGCTATTGCACCTATAGAGGTATTCTTATATAAATTGAGTTCTTCTACTAACGCTGCATCACCTAAAGTTGTTGCTAAATCTAAAATATAAGTGTCTGCAATATAATTAGCCACTTCCTCTATATTAGTGTCAGCCATTTGCTGCCATACTATTTTGAGCAAGGTTAATTTTACCGTATCCTTAGCAGATGCCATTGCCATTACAACATCGTCTATATTTGTTTTATATATTTCGATTTCGGTCTCACCTTTGCTTGCCATTCCAAAAACATAATTGAGAGTTCTCTCAATTAAGAAGTTAGAACTTTGCAGAATTTCGTTATCAAAATCCACTGCATTAAAAAAGTGCGTTCTTAGATTTTGGACGTAGGTTTTGATATCTTGAAATTCTTCAGGAATATAAGGCCTGTTTGCTTTAATAAAATTTAAGGCAATCGTACCCTCAGCAGCTTTTTCAAATTCTTGCTGCGTTTGCTTTTGAGTTACAAAAATGTTGTGTAAAGCCAAGGTATCTGTACTTTCTTGTCTGAAAAAATTGCCGATACTATTACTTACAACTCCCATACTGGTAGTGTATGAGGTAATGAGTTTATTTTCTATAGAATTGACAAAATCTATTCCTGTTTCTGTATTGTAATTGAATTCAATATCTTCTCTTGCATTATAAATGATATCAAAATTATTTTCTTCTTGAGGCAAGGCATAAACCAAACGATACATACCTGCGTTATGCGTAGAATCTAACTGAAACTCAAAATCTCCAGCCTCATTAACACTTACGTTAGATATGTATTCTGAACTCGTTGGGGTAACCTTATAAAGGATAACAAATTTAAAATCCTTTGCTGGTGTAAAACTTCCTTTTACACTATGTTGCGCCAAGACTAGCATTGGCAGACTTAAGAACAGGAAAAATAATTTATTTATCATATATTCTTTTAATTTTAAGACACTTCATCCTTTGAAATGTCACTAACTACGTTTCAATAATTACGCCAAAAATTCACTTAAAGATGTTTTATGCATCTTATTATCATGATTTTAAAAACGCATTTTTTTTAAACCCTTTCTAGTATTTTGACTAAATTACAAAACGCTACAACACAACCCATAACTACTTAAAAAACACACCATTACAAACTTAAAAGATTAGTCTATATTTTCTTTGCGTTTGGGCAAGATTCTATCTATTTGTTGCAAGCCCTTACTAACCGTTGTAATCGCTTCAAAAGTAAGCAATAATCGCAAACCATTACGTGTTTGTTTCTCTTTCATTTTACAATCTTTCGGATAAGACTGTACAAAATGCAACACTCTTGTAAAATTGGAACTTTGATAAAATGCACTTTGATTATCACTGATAAAATACCCTATCATTCGCCCTTGCTTCATGATGATTTTTTCTAGACCAATTTTGATAGCAATCCACTTTACACGTACTGAATTCAACAAGTCTTCCACTTGAGTTGGTAATGGCCCAAAACGATCTATTAATCTTGCCTCAAAAGCAATCAATTCAGCTTCATCTTTAAGCGTATTTAATTCTGTATATAAATTTAAACGCTCTGCGATGTTATTGATATAATCATCTGGGAATAGCAACTCAAAATCAGTATCAATGGAAAAATCTTTGACATAGTCTTTTTCGGCATCATCTTGCGCATCATATAAGTCTTTAAATTCATTTTCTTTGAGTTCGTCGATGGCTTCACTCAGTATTTTTTGATAGGTATCAAATCCAATTTCGTTCATAAATCCGCTTTGCTCTCCTCCCAATAGGTCTCCAGCCCCTCGAATTTCGAGGTCTTTCATAGCGATATTAAATCCGCTTCCCAGTTCTGTATATTGTTCTAATGCAGAAATACGCTTACGTGCATCTGGAGTCATTGCAGAATGTTCTGGTGTAATAAAATAACAAAACGCTTTTCTATTGCTACGCCCTACACGCCCACGCATTTGATGTAAGTCGCTCAGTCCAAAATTATTGGCATTATTAATAAAAATAGTATTCGCATTTGGCACATCTAATCCACTTTCAATAATCGTGGTACTTACCAAGACATCAAACTCACCATTCATAAAACTCAACATTAATTGCTCTAGTTTCTTCCCATCCATTTGCCCATGACCTATACCAATTTTGGCATCTGGTACCAAGCGCTGAATCATACCAGCCACTTCTTTAATATTCTCTATACGATTATGAATAAAAAAAACTTGACCTCCACGCTGAATTTCATAACTCACCGCATCTCTTATTACTTCTTCACCAAAGCGTACCACACGACTTTCTATTGGGTATCGATTTGGTGGTGCTGTAGAAATCACAGATAAATCTCTTGCAGCCATTAAGCTAAACTGTAAAGTTCTTGGGATTGGAGTTGCTGTTAATGTCAATACATCTACATTCTCTTTGATGGTCTTTAATTTCTCTTTTACACCAACACCAAACTTTTGTTCTTCATCAACAATAAGCAGTCCCAAATTCTTAAACGTAACACTCTTATTCACCAGTTGATGCGTCCCAATAATAATGTCTAGGCCTCCCTTTTCTAGCCCCTCTAAGGTCTCACGTTTTTGTTTTGCAGTTCTAAAGCGATTGATATAGTCTATAGTCACTGGAAAATCTTTTAAACGTTCACTAAAAGTCTTAGCATGTTGAAATGCCAAAATAGTTGTTGGTACTAAAACCGCAACTTGTTTACCATTATCCACAGCCTTAAATGCAGCCCTAATAGCAACTTCGGTTTTACCAAAACCAACATCTCCACAAACGAGACGATCCATTGGTCGTTCGCTCTCCATATCAGCTTTAATATCTGCTGTTGCCGTCATTTGGTCTGGTGTGTCCTCATATAAAAAAGACGCTTCCAGCTCATGTTGCATATAGCTATCTGGCTTGTATTGATAGCCTGTTTTCATTTTTCGCTTTGCGTACAACTTAATAAGGTTAAAAGCAATTTCTTTAACCCTAGACTTCGTCTTTTGCTTAAGGGCTTTCCATGCTTTACTTCCTAGTTTATAAACCTTAGGTGGTTTTCCATCTTTCCCTGTAAACTTGGTAATTTTATGCAAGGAGTGGATACTTAAATATAAAATATCACGCTCGCCATAAATTAATTTAATGGCTTCTTGTTTTTTACCCTCTACATCTATCTTTTTTAATCCTCCAAATTTCCCAATTCCATGATCTATATGTGTCACATAATCACCTATTTCCAAATTGGTTAATTCCTTCAGTGTGATGGCTTGTTTTTTGGCGTAACCATTCTTTAAATTGAACTTATGGTAACGCTCAAAGATTTGATGATCGGTAAAACAAACGATTTTATTCTCGTGATCTATAAATCCCTGATAGAGTGTTAAAACAAAGGTTTTATAGTGAACCTCTTGATCCAAGTCCTCAAAAATATCATGAAAACGTTTAGCCTGCTGCTCACTTACACAACTGATATAATTGGTATAGCCTTTTTGATGATTTTCATTTAGGTTTTTAATCAGTAATTCAAATTGCTTATTGAATGCTGGTTGTGGACTCACATCAAAGGTCACTTGCTCCTCACTAACAAAAGCTTCGGTTCCAAATTCGATTAAATTAAAATCCAAAACATCCTTTTTTACCATATCGCCGCTACAAAATAGCTCTTGTGGCTTGGCGTGCTTTAATTCTGATGATAAGGTTTGAAAAGACGCTACTGCCTTTTCAAATAAGGTATCTAATCTTGAACTTAAAACATCAATATTACTTGTAAATACAATTGTTTTATGGGCAATATATTTTAAAAAACTCTGACGCTTTTCTTCTAAAAATTTATTAGCGACATTTGGAATAATACTCACTTTTTTTATTTGACCTGTAGATAATTGTGTTTCCACATCAAAGGTTCTCAAACTATCTACTTCATCTCCAAAAAACTCTAAACGATAAGGCTCGTCATGTGAAAATGAAAACACATCTACAATACCTCCGCGTACTGAAAATTCTCCAGGCTCTGTTACAAAATCAACACGCTTAAATTGATATTCAAACAGTACTTCGTTTACAAAATCAATAGACAAGATATCTCCAAGGCCAATTTTCAGCGTGTTTTTCTCCAATTCTTTCCGAGTTACTACTTTTTCAAATAGTGCATCTGGATAGGTCACAACAATAGCAGGTTTTTTTCTAGAGTTGATACGATTTAAGACTTCCGCTCTTAACAATACATTGGCATTATCTGTTTCTTCAATCTGATAAGGACGACGATAACTCCCAGGATAGAACAGCACTTGATTTTCATCTAACAATTGCTCTAAATCATTTAAATAATATGCAGCTTCCTCCTTATCATTAAACACTAAAAGAAATGGTTTCTCTGCGGTTTTAAATGCATTGGCAACCACAAAAGATAATGAAGAACCGACCAAACCCTTTAGAGCAGTCTTACTTTGCGTTTGGGCAATAGCATCTTTCAGCTTTTGACTTTTCAAAGACTGTCCAAGTGCCTGCGAGATTCTAGTTTTACTCACTTTCCAAATTTTCAGGCAAAGATAAAATTTTGTTGCTTAGAAAATTGAAATAAACTATTAATAAAATTATATTTGCATTACTTTTAAAAAACAAAACACTATGTCTATAGCAGATTTTTTTGATAGCGGATTTAAAAAGCGTAATGAAGACCATTTTGCTGCGATTGTAAGGGTTGCAATGAGTGATGACGTTATCACTGATGATGAAAAAGCGTTTTTGGATAGATTAGCACATAAATTAGGTATTTCGGAGATCGAATACCAGAAAATTTTAAAGGATTTCAAAACGCACCCAATCAATCCCCCAACAAGTTACGATAGACGTTTAGAGCGTTTGTTTGATTTAGCGCGTATGGTTTGGGTAGATCACATTGAGAGTAACAAACAGGTTCGTATTTTAACGCGTTTGGTTGTTGGTCTAGGATTTCATGCTAAAAATGCTAAATATATTACCCATAAAGCTTTAGACTTAGTCCATGAAGAGGTAGATTTAGACACTTTTATGAAAGAAATTAAACATATGAATCGCTAAGTATTGATCATAATTATAAAAAAAGCAACCCAATGGGTTGCTTTTTTTATTTTATCTATGTTATGATTTAGTCTTAGCTTTCTTTTGCCTTTGCCATAAATTCTTCGGCTTTATCAACCATATTTCTACTTCCACAAATAAATGGTACACGCTGATGTAGTTCTGTGGGTTGAATATCCATAATACGCTGATAACCATCACTAGCTTTTCCACTAGCTTGCTCTGCTAAAAATGCCATTGGATTACATTCATAAAGCAGGCGTAATTTTCCTGTTGGATATTTTGAACTTTCAGGGTACATATAAATACCGCCTTTAATCATATTTCTATGAAAATCTGACACTAAAGAACCTATATATCTTGATGTATATGGCCTATCCTCTTTCTCCTCCTGACAGTATTTAATATAATCCTTAATCCCTTGTGGAAAACGGATATAGTTTCCTTCGTTTACCGAATAAATATTTCCATCTTCTGGAAATTGCATATTTGGATGTGACATATAAAATGTTCCAATAGCTGGATTTAAAGTAAACCCATTTACGCCATGACCAGTAGTATATACAATCATTGTTGATGTGCCATAAACAATATACCCAGCGGCAACTTGTTTGTTTCCTTTTTGTAAAAAATCATCAATAGTTACAGGTGTTCCTACTGGAGTTACACGTCTATACACCGAAAAAATAGTTCCTACAGAAACGTTTACATCAATATTAGAAGAACCATCTAAAGGATCTATAAGCACTACATATTTATTTTGATGATTTTTATCTTGACTGTTAATGGAAATAAAATCATCCTCTTCTTCACTAGCGATACCACAAACAATATTTCGTTTTGTTAATGTTCTTATAAACGCATCATTAGCATACACATCTAATTTTTGCTGATCTTCCCCTTGCACGTTTTGATCACCAGCAGCGCCAATAATATCTACAAGACCAGCCTTATTTACTTCGTGATTAACGACTTTTGCCGCTAATCTCAAAGAGTTAATTAATCTTGACAACTCGCCAGAGGTATATTTAAAAGAGGCTTGGTTTTCGATAATAAACTCTCCAAGAGTTTGATTTGTATTGGTCATAGTGTATTGATGTTTTGATAGGCAAATATCGCATTTTTTATTGAGTATTTAATTTTCTTCTCATATTATTTATGGTCATGAAATCCGTTTGACTTATATTTGATTGTAGTTTAAAGTTATGGCCATTATACGATATAAATTGGCCTAATTCTAAACCAATAAAATGAGATATCATAAGTTACTATAGAACCCTAAAAACATGAAGTATATTATTAGAGACGCCACAAAAGAAGATATGGCTCAAGTACTTAATTTAATTCAAGAGTTAGCTGACTTTGAAAATGAATCCGATGCTGTTGAAGTTACCGAAAGTGAATTGATACGCGATGGTTTTGGAGCACAACCAGCTTTTAAATGTTTTGTCTCAGAAGTCAACAATAAGGTTGAAGGAATTGCTATTGTGTTTCATCGTTTTTCTTCTTGGAAAGGCAAGATTTTACACTTAGAAGATCTTGTAGTGAGCAAATCCATGCGAGGTAAAGGTATAGGCACAGCCCTATTGGACGAAGTAGTTAAATACGGGCATCAATTGGGTGTCAAACGTATCAATTGGGAAGTCTTAGATTGGAATGAAAATGCTATTGCACTCTATGAGAAGAAAGGCGCAACTATTCTTAGAGATTGGGACGTGGTGCACCTTAACGCCACTGGAATTCGTAATTATATTTCAAACATAAATTCATGAAAGTATATAAATTTGGTGGCGCCTCGGTAAAAGATGCCAATGGGATTCGCAACCTTGTTAAGGTGTTACAAACTACAGGATACAAAGACACCTTAGTGGTTATTTCTGCCATGGGCAAGATAACCAATGCCTTGGAGGATGTTATTGACAAGTATTTTAACAATACAAAAGTGCTTAAAAGCGCTATACAGGAGATTAAGAAATACCACACCACTATCCTATTAGACTTATTCGACAATGAAAATCATATCATTTTTGACAAAGTGAATGACCTATTTAATGAGTTGATTGGCTTTTTTGATCGCAACAAGTCTCCAGATTATAATTTTGTCTATGACCAAGTAGTTGGTTATGGCGAATTAATTTCTACCACTATTGTGAGTCACTACTTAAAATCTGAAGGCATTGAAACGAATTGGATTGATGTACGCGATCACATTAAAACCAATAATTATTATCGAAATGCAAAAGTAGATTGGGAGCAAACGCAAGAACGCATTAGCTCTAGCATAAACAGCAAGGTTCTAAATATAACTCAAGGATTTTTAGGCAGTGATTCTAATAATTTCACGACAACTTTGGGTAGAGAAGGAAGTGATTATACCGCAGCAATTTTTGCGTATTGCTTAAATGCTTTGAGTGTAACGATATGGAAGGATGTTCCTGGTGTTCTAAATGCTGATCCTCGTTATTTTGAAAACACACAATTGCTCCATCAAATCTCCTATAGAGAAGCAATTGAATTAGCTTTTTATGGCGCTTCTGTAATTCACCCAAAAACCTTGCAACCATTGCAGCGCAAAGAAATACCTTTGTTTGTAAAGTCATTTATCACTCCAGATAATGACGGGACTTGCGTAGGTAAAGGAAAAACCATATCCCCCCATACACCATGTTTTATCGTCAAGAAAAATCAGGTCCTAATTTCGTTATCTTCTTTAGATTTTTCATTCATTGTTGAAGAAAATATCAGCGAAATTTTCAATTTATTGCATCTCTATAAAATGAAAGTTGATGTCATACAAAATTCAGCCATTAGCTTTTCGGTATGCGTGGATAACACCTATAACAATCTAGAAAAACTCTTATTACATTTAAAAGCAAAGTTTAAAGTCGATTATTATGAAAAGGTATCCTTATACACAATACGACACTTTACTAAAGATGCAATTCAAGAATTGGAGGTAAATAAAACAGTATTATTAAAGCAAATTTTCGAAAACACAGTTCAGATTGTAACAAAGTAAAAACATATTCCACCTTAGTTTTATAAAAAATCCTTAGGTTTGTAATCCTTGTAATTTAAAACTTTTAAATGGGACTTGTAACGGCAAAAGAAGTAGCAAAAGCAATACATATCGATAAATATGGGTTTGTTGGTACTTTTTTAGGTTGGCTTTTAATGAAAATTCTTAACATTTCTACACTTAATAAAATTTACAACCGAAATAAACACCTTAAGGATCTCGATTTTTTAAATGCCTTATTGGATGATTTTCAAATTAAGTTTGAAATACCAGAAGAAGACTTAAAACGCCTACCAAAAGAAGGACCATTTATTACGGTTTCTAACCATCCTCTAGGCGGAATTGATGGTATTCTTTTATTGAAAATTTTGTTAGAACAACGTAATGATTATAAAATCATAGCTAATTTTCTGTTGCATCGTATAGAACCCTTAAAGCCTTACATCATGCCTGTAAATCCTTTTGAGGACAGAAAAGATGTAAAATCCAGTTTAGCAGGTTTCAAAAGTGCAATTTTACATTTGAAAAACGGTCAACCTCTTGGTGTTTTTCCTGCAGGAGAAGTCTCTACATACAAAGATGGCAAGCTCGTTGTAGATAAACCTTGGGAAGAAGCTGCCATGAAATTGGTTAAAAAAGCTGAAGTCCCAGTAGTACCTATTTATTTCCATGCCAAAAACGGCCGTTTGTTTTATCGTTTATCAAAAATAAGCGATACACTTCGCACCGCGAAATTACCTTCTGAATTGCTGACACAAAAACACAGAGTCATCAAAGTGCGTATTGGAAAACCTATTTCGGTTAAAGATCAAAACGCGCAGGAATCATTAGAAGAGTATTCTGAGTTTATCAGAAAAAAAACGTATATGCTCTCTAATGCTTACGATTCGCCAAAAATATTAGATAATTTATCGTCATCACTTAAGGTTCATAAACCTCCAAAACGTATTGTTACGCCTGTAGCTACAGAAACTATGGTAGATGAAATTGCAACCTTAAGAGACCGGGACTACCGCTTACTCAAGAGTAAAAATTACGAGGTTTTCTTATGTCCTGCAAAAGATATTCCAAATATTCTAAGAGAAATTGGACGCTTGCGCGAAATTACCTTTAGAGAAGTTGGAGAAGGAACTAACGAAGCAATTGACCTTGATGATTTTGATCGTTATTATCATCATATGTTCCTTTGGGATGATGAGAACAAAATCATTGCTGGCGCCTACAGAATGGGATTAGGTTCCAAGATTTTTGAAAAATTTGGTATTGATGGTTTTTACCTTCAGGATTTATTTAGGTTTGAACCAGAGTTATACAAAATGATGAGCCAGTCTATTGAAATGGGACGTGCTTTCATCGTTAAAGAATACCAACAAAAACCAATGCCTTTGTTCTTATTATGGAAAGGCATAGTGCATACGACATTGCGCTTCCCAGAACACCAATACCTCATTGGAGGCGTAAGTATTAGCAACCAGTTTTCTAACTTCTCAAAGTCCTTGATGATTGAGTTTATGAAATCGCATTACTACGACCCTTATGTTGCCCAATATGTGCATCCCAAAAAAGAATTTAAAGTCAAACTAAAGGATGCTGACAAAGATTTCGTTTTTGATGCTACCGAAGCTGATTTGAACAAATTTGATAAGATTATTGACGAAGTAGAGCCAGGAGCCTTGCGCTTACCCGTACTTCTTAAAAAATACATTAAACAAAATGCAAAATTAGTGGCGTTTAATGTAGATCCATTGTTTAATAATGCAGTGGATGGTTTAATGTATATCAAAATTGCAGACTTACCTGAAAGCACTGTTAGACCTGTAATGGAAGAATTTCAAGCGGAATTAGAACGCAAGTTCTCTGGACAAACCGACGACGATAAATAACAGTGTCCCTATTACCAATAACGAAGACTCGAATAATGAGATAATGAGGTAATGAGATAATGAGGTAATGTGGTGATGAATTAATGTTGCAATGTTTCAATGATGGAATGTTGTAATGTGGGATGAGATAATATTGTAATGAAACATTAAAACATAAAGACATTACATCATTAAATATTGACACGAAACTATCACGCTACATTCTTCTTTTCAACGATATTTCTTCCAAAACTGCACTGAAAAGTATATAAGTTTGAACATTTTAACTTTTGTATTAACTCCCAAAGCAACGAAACACCAACTTCATTTCTGTAGCTATTTGGAAACTGCGCTCTAGATACACCTCATTTTGTTGTAGTGTACCATCAGATATTTTTGGGTCTTTATATGTAATTGCAATGCGCTCTTCACATCCTAATACAATAGGACAAGCTTCATCTGCCGAAAAACACGTCATAATAGCTGCAAATTCCGAAGATGGGTTAAAATCATCATCATAAGTTTTAGAAAACCCTATAATTGCAGGTGCATTGGCACCATATTTTATAGCATATACAGGATTATTCTCTGATGCTAATTGCTGGGTTATAAAACCTTGTTTAATTAATGTTTCTAGTACTTTTGGAAATAATGCCGTCGTTTCTGTACCACCAGAATAACAATGCACATTAGATAAACCATAATGTGCTGCCATACATTGCGCCCAAATTTGCGACAAATGACTTCGGCGTGAGTTGTGAGTACAAATAAAATTTAACCGAATTGGCAGATTCTCATCCCGCTTGTCTTTGATATATTTGATTAGCGGTTGTAATACTTTTTGTCTTTCTGCTGAAACTGTATTTACATCTAAAGTTGCTATCGTAGCAACTAAGGATTCATATAAATTTAAAGAACTCATCTAACTAAATTTTGGAAACCTCTGCATATAAGTAGCACTTATATACTCAGGTATTACTATTATTTATTAAATTTCCTTAATGGACTTTTATAATTATAGGGTATCTCAATTAACAACATCCTGTTTCTGGAGTGCAGCATGAGCTTTCGTTACGCTTTTCTTTTTCTTCTGGCATCCCGCATGTATCATATGCTTTACATTTGGTATTTTCTACAGACAACTTTAAAACTAAGGTTTTACCTATAACATCAAAACCGTCTACAAAAAGTTGTGCTGTATGAAAGCTTATATTACTGTATTCAAATTTCACTTCAGACGCTAGATCATAAGCTTTCATGCGACCCACCTTATTAAGAATACTGAGCGCTTTATACCCTGACATATAGCCCGTCGTATCGCTTTCTTTTGGACTTTCCCATAACTGTATAATCGTTTCATTCCAAGCAGTAGCATTACCACCACAATCAATAGCATCTATCTTTATATGCTTTACTTCTGTAATATGATAGTTGGCAGCTACAAAAGCCTTTGGTGTATATTCAAATCGCAGTGACTTTTCTTGATGTGCCTTTAAAAGGTCAAATAATTCTTGTATCTTCATCGTATTGTATATTATGTATTCATTCTAACATCAGTTAGGTTTTGTTGTATTAAAAAAACGATTTAGTTGAGTTTGTAACGCATTCCAACGCGCTTCATTAATACAATAACATAAACGTTTCCCTTCTACTTCGCCTTGGAGAATACCAATACTTTTTAGTTCTTTTAAATGCTGCGAAATAGTAGCTTGCGCCAATCCAATTTCTGCTACAATATCATTACAAATACAAGATTGTTGTGCACTAATATATTGTAAAATAGCAATTCGCGCAGGATGGCCAAGTACTTTAAAAAACTGGGCGAGTTCATTCTGTTGCTCACTAAACATTTGTGATTTTGTAACTCCCATTTTATTGCTTTATTATCGCAATATTACGATAATAAGTCATAACAAAAAAGTCAGAAGGTTAATTTCTAACTTTTTAACATTTTAGAACCAAGCTTTTTTATCTACTTGATAGGTATTATAAAAGACTTCGTCGGACTTAGTCAAATAGATAATCCCTTCAACAACAGTAAATATCCAAATAATCCAATTAAATATACCTAAAGTAAATATACCTAAAGTAAATATACCAACTAGAATAGAACAGACCAGTAAGATAATCCCTTCTTTGTTGTATCCCAATACGAACTTATGAATTCCAAGTCCCCCTAAAAAGATAGCTAAAAGTCCTGCGAGTACTTTTTTATTTCGTCCTGTAACTTTATCAAAAGCCTCTTTAGCTTCATCTGCAAATTCACCAGCTTTAACGCGAGCTTCACCCGCAAATTCTTCTGCTTTTTCTTTAGCGCCACCTAATGCCTCTCTTGCTTCACTAGCAAACTCACTTGCTTTTTCACTAGCTCGTCCTGCTGCTTTTTTAACTTCTTCTTTTGCGTCACCTAACATATCGTTAAGGTCGTCTTGTAATTTTTTTTCGTCTGACATGGTTGTATGTGTTTTAGTTATAATTGTTTTCTTTTGTTATGAAATTCTACTCTATCAGTAAAAGGGTTTTATGTCATTTTTGATATTTTAAAACTGAACGCTCTCTCAATTTCACACCACCTTCTTTCCAGTTGTTAAATTAATATTTGTTTTCAACTAAAAAAAATTAATCGTCAATTCCCAAAAATTATCACAAAATATATGAATCGCATGCTGATCCAGAATACAATCTATATATTCTAATTATTAGGATGCATGTTTTCTACGCGTTTTATTTTGCAATATATGAGTACATGAATTATTGCTTTTGTTACAAAAAACAGTTCTTTTTTACTTAATTATCACAGCAATACCGTGCTTCACTAAAATATATCCGTCTACGCTGAAACTCGTGATACACCTTATTTATACTTTTAAAATGACAATAACTTTTAGTTCTAATACCATTTTCAATTTGAAAGTACCACAAAGGAAAAAGATGGTTATTTCCTTATACAAATTAGAAAATGACAATCTTAGCTACGGTTTCTTTTTGTTTGTAAAAAAAGGTGTTTTATGCAAGTAATTTCAAATGAAAAATGGACTCAATACAATGGCATGCTGCATCTTATTGTAATGTGATATTTATAGACGGATACTAAAATAAAATCTAAAGCAACAATCCTTTTAAACACTATGCCAACGCATCACATAACACTTTTGGTATGTATAACTTGGGTATATTCGAGTTAGATATTACCAAATTTTTATTGTGTTTTATCGTGATTTTCATAGTTCATTTTAAAACTAAAATCTCAAAAATTATCTTTTATAAGAATTGAGTTTTTATCTTATTTACAATAGTCTGTGATAACTTTATTTTACTCTCTTGAGTCCACCCCGCAACATGGGGCGTTAACAACACATTGGAAGCCTGAATTAAATATTGAAAGGCTTCTGGCATCTCGACTGCATTAGATGCGACATCACTGTTTTTGAACATCTCTTCAAATGAGGATTTTTCATATTCCAACACATCTAATCCAGCACCTAATATTTGCCCAGAATCTAAAGCGTCAACTAAATCTTGAGTGACCACACTTTTACCTCTTGCTGTATTGATAAGCCAAAACGGTTTTGCAAAGCCATTAATAAAGGTCTTATCAACCATATTGATAGTTAACGGTGTTTCAGGTGTATGTAAGCTCAAAACATCTGATCGTTCTTGAAGCTCCTCTAAACTCACTTGGGTGGCATTGGCATTCCCAACATTGTTTTTGATATCATAACATAAAACCTCAACATCAAAACCTCTAAGTTTTTTAGCAAAAGCGTTTCCCATATTACCATAACCTATAAGCCCAACGGTTTTGCCATCCAATTCCATACCTCTATTAGCTTCTCTATTCCATTGCCCCTGTCGTACTTCGGCATCTGCAACATTGAGCTTGTTAAATAAACTTAACAATAGACCTAAAGTATGCTCGCCAACAGCATTGCGATTGCCTTCTGGAGCTGATATTAAGTGTACCCCTTTTGCTTGAGCATAATCGCAATTTATATTTTCTAATCCTGCCCCAACACGACCTATGAATTTAAGATTAACTGCTTTATCTAAAAATAACTTATCAATTTTAAAACGACTACGAATGATAATTCCCTCATAGTCATGAATTTTAGCTTCGACTTCTGCTTTAGATGCCGTATAATCTTCATGATTAATATAACCTAATGCATTTAATTGCTTTAATAATAATGGATGGTTGGTATCTAAATGGAGAATTTTCATGTCTTTTTTGAATATAAATGCTAATGTAACAATTCTTCTGTTTAACCCTTAGTATAAATCCCCAATAAATTCAGAATACTATGTATTGAAAACCAATCAAATCAGGATGTTATTAGCGATTATAAGGATATTCACTAATCCAATGAAAACCTCGATTCATCAAGAGAAAATCTTCTTTTTTGATAACCGTGCAAGTCGCTTTTATTACATCATCTTTATAAGTTGCTTCAAAACTAAATGTATGTTCGTTAGTCGTGTACTTTAAAATAATCGTATCTGTATCATCATAATAATTAATCAACTTTAATTCTTGTTTTACAGTATCTATTTTCGTTTTAAAATATAAAGAGAGTTATCCATCTTGTAGATTTGTGCTATTCCATCATTCTCTATTAGCAAATAACGCCAGCGCTCTGTATCATAAACATTTGCAGGAATGACTTCACTATTTTTTTCTAAATAAACCATCTCATAAAGGCCATATAATGGTGATTTTGGTGCATTAGCCCCATATATATATTGAGATCTCAATGCGTCTATAAAACCATAACCTACTACATAACTTATAAGCACCCATTTAAATACTTTACTTGCTTTATACCATACTGTAGGTTTTTGCATCATCCATTGCCAAGATGGATAAGTACCATTGTTTTTTAAAATAATAAATAACGTGAAGTAAATAAAACTAAATCGAAAACCTATACGCTCTAGCGCACTCCAGTGCACCTTTGAATTGGTAGAGATGGTCATAACAATATTTAGTTAAAAACGTTTAACAATCAATGCCAATTGGCCCATGTGATTAGCTTGATGCTCCATAACATGAAACCAAGCCCAATGATTACTCATACCACGATGTCTCTTCTTAAACCACTTATCATTTTTTGTTTTAAGCAATGCTTTGGTTTTATCTCTTACTTCATCATAAATATTTAAATAGTATTGTATTGACTTCCCTGTTAATTCTTCTCTAGCAACTGCACCTAAATTCAAAGCAACTTTCCATTTTTTCTTCTCTTCTTCATTAAAACTCCGTTTTTCAAATGTGTAGACTTGATAATACGCTTCAGTAGCAGCCAAATGATAAATAATAGCTCCAATCCTATTGGCTTTGTCATCTAGTAAAAAATCGACCTCTTCTTGATTAAGGTCTTTGACAATATATTCTACGCGTTTTTTTAAGTCATCTAGCATAAAAACCATATGGCCAATATCATTGGTATATCCGGCAGGAATTTTTATTACATCTTGTGCCTGTATCGTTGCAACACATAAGCTCCACACTAGTAATTTGGCAAATTTTTTCATAAAAACGGTGTATCTACATCTCTCAAAATAAGAGTATACGCATTACTTCTCAAAGATAATTAACATCCCGTTAACGCGCCAGCATGGATATGTTTTCACCGCTTTTGGGGAGGAAAATCCTCCAAAAGCTTTGCTACAATTGCCTTTATATTAGCCTCTCGTTTTTCGGTTGAAGCTTTAGAATTATATGAAGATTTTACTACCGCTTGCCAAAACAAACCGACACTGTCTTCATCATGAAAATCAATACTTATACGACGATTCATTTTGGGAGCTCCTAAAGGAAATCCAACTGAAACACCTCCTACAACATTTCCTCCTCCAGTTCCTGCACCAATGCCAACACTACTACGTCGTACTTCTTCATATTGGTTACTTCTGATATCAATATAAAAATCTGGTGTATCTGATAATGAAAACCCTTGTGCATTTAATTGTCTATTCAATTCTGAGATTAAACGTTTTTCATCAAAAACACTCAATCCTGTTTCTATATCGGAGTAATAGTTATAGGTTTTACAATTAGAAAAGTCGTATTTGGTATCGTAATCATATTTCACTTCTATTGTTGCGCAGGAGGTCACCAATAGCAAAATACAAAAAATATTAATCAATCGCATAGTTATCTTTTACTATAAAATTAATCAAAACTAAGCCCATATGAAAAATTACTCATCATTTAGCATTTTCCATAATTTATCTTTCAACGGCATTATTCCTTGCTGCGCTACAGAAGATATAAACATATAATCCACAGGAAGTTCATTATCCAATTCTTCTTTCATTTCTGCTTGAAGCTCATCATCTAGCATATCGCATTTGCTAATGACAATAAAACGCTCTTTGTCTAACATTTCTGGATTGTAACGGCGTAATTCATCTAAAAGGATATCATATTGCTTTTTAACATCATCTGCATCCGCTGGAATTAAAAATAATAGAATAGAATTACGTTCAATATGTCTTAAAAAGTAGTGTCCCAGACCTTTTCCTTCAGCAGCACCTTCAATAATCCCAGGAATATCAGCCATTACAAACGTTTGGTAATCTCTATATTCTACAATTCCAAGATTAGGTTTTAAAGTTGTAAACTCATAGTCTGCAATTTTAGGCTTTGCCGACGTGATTACAGATAATAAGGTCGATTTTCCTGCATTAGGGAAGCCCACCAGTCCAACATCTGCTAAAACTTTCATTTCTATGGTTACACGTTTCTCTTCCAATGGTCTTCCTGGCTGTGCATACCTTGGCGTTTGATTGGTAGAACTTTTAAAGTGCCAGTTCCCACGTCCACCCATACCACCTTCACAAAGAATCACTTCTTCGCCATCATTGGCAATTTCAAACATAACCTCATCGGTTTCTGTATCTCTAACCACCGTACCTAATGGTACATCAATATAAACATCTGCTCCATCTGCTCCAGTACTTCTCGCGCTACTACCATGACCACCATGCTCTGCTCTAAAGTGTTTTTTGAATTTTAAATGATACAAAGTCCAAAGATTAGAGTTCGCACGTATAATAATATGACCTCCACGTCCACCATCGCCCCCATCAGGTCCACCTTTGGCATTATACTTCTCACGATGTAAATGCACTGAACCTTTACCTCCATTTCCAGAGGTTGCATAAATCTTTACGTAATCTACAAAATTCCCTTCCGTCATTTTAATACTTATTTGTGTATTCGTGAATTTGTGTATTCGCTCACTAAAAATTCAGAATTATTGAATCCACAGCTACACAAATAAACAATCCGTCTTTACTTTAAGTTGTCAATTACCCCCGCTAAGCGTTGTGTAATAGCTTCAATAGTCCCTACACCATCTACACCGTAGTACTTATCTTGCGCAGCATAATACTCCTTTAAGATTGCTGTTTTGTTATAGTATTCTTTAATCCTATTTTTAATAATAGATTCATCAGCATCATCCGGTCTTCCACTTGTTTTTCCACGCTCTAATAAACGTCCAACAAGTACTTGATCATCTACTTCCAATGCAATCATTGCATTGATTTGTGAGTCCTTACTAATCATTAAGTTATCTAAAGCTTTTGCTTGCGCATCCGTTCTAGGAAATCCATCAAAAATAAACCCATTAGCTCCACTGTTTTTTTCAACCTCAGCTGCCAACATATTAATAGTAACTTCATCTGGGACTAATGCTCCTCTATCAATAAAAGACTTTGCAAGTTTTCCTAATGCGGTTTCATTTTTAATGTTATATCTAAATACATCTCCCGTAGAAATATGTACAAGATTGTATTTTTGTTTTAAGAATTCTGCTTGCGTTCCTTTACCAGCTCCTGGAGGTCCAAATAGCACTAAATTTGTCATGTATTGTGTTGTTTTTATTTGATATACTTCAGGTAAATCTCTTCCCAATCCATCGTAATCTAATCCATAGCCCACGATAAATTTATTTGGAATTTCAATACCTATATAATGTAACTTATAATCTTTTTTATAGGCTTCTGGTTTATAAAATAAGGTGGCAATTTTTAAATTCTTTGTAGATTGATTCTTAAAAATACGATGTATCTCATACATAGTGCCACCAGTATCTATTATATCTTCCAGAACAACTACTGTTCTATCAGATAAATCTTGAGTTAACCCAATTAATCTTTGAATATCTTCGGTAGATTTGACACCTTCATAAGATGCTAATTTGATAAAAGTGACTTCGCAAGGTTTTGGATATTTTTTTACAAAATCACTCACAAACATAAAAGACCCATTAAGAATTCCGATAAATACAGGGATCTCATCCCCCAAATCTTCTGCTATCTGGTTGACCATACGTGATACTGCATCATCAATTTCTTGAGCAGTAATGAACGGTTTGAAATATAAATCGTGAAGCTTTATAATCATGTTTACTTTTGAAAGCAACAAAGATAATTCATTTCATTTTAAGTCAGAAGTTTGAAGCTTGAAGTTTTTTAAAATGGTTCCATTTTTAAATGTATTTTTGCAGGGCAACAAACAACTAAGCATTAAAAAGCATGAATTACTTCTCTTCAAATTTTAAGTTAGGGATTTTAGGTGGCGGTCAATTGGGAAAAATGTTATTGACCGAAACACGTAAATTTGATATTTACACCTGTGTTCTTGACCCCAATAATGACGCACCTTGCAAAATAGCTTGTAACACATTTATACAAGGTGACTTAATGGACTATGATACCGTTTTTAATTTTGGCAAACAAGTTGACGTCTTAACCATTGAAATTGAGAATGTAAATGTTGAAGCCCTTTATGACTTAGAAAAAGAAGGTGTAAATATATATCCACCGGCAAAAAGTATTGCAACCATTCAGAACAAGGCAAAGCAGAAAGCATTCTATGTAGAACAGCATCTGCCTACTGCAGAATTCTCAAGATTTGCGGGGAAAGACCCGATCTTTATTGCTTTAAAAGAAAAGGCTATCGCTTTTCCTTTTGTTTGGAAAAGTGCGCAATTTGGCTACGATGGCAATGGTGTAAAAATTGTCCGTTCACATTCCGATTTAGATGCGTTACCAAATGTAGAATGTATAGCAGAACAATTGGTACCATTCAAAAACGAATTGGCAGTAATTGTTGCAAGAAACGCTAAAGGTGATGTTAAAGCATTTCCTGTTGTTGAAATGGAATTTCACCCAGAAGCCAATCAAGTTGAATATGTCATTTGTCCAGCACGCATTTCTCAAGAAGTAGCACTTAAAGCAGAGTCAATCGCTTTAAAAACAGCAGCAGCATTTGAACATGTTGGTTTATTGGCCGTTGAAATGTTCCAAACAGAAGCTGATGAAATTTTAATTAACGAAGTAGCACCAAGACCGCATAATTCTGGTCATCAAACTATTGAAGCAAGTTACACTTCTCAATTTGAACAGCACATTAGAGCAATTTTAGATTTACCATTAGGCAGAACCGACAGCAAAGTTGCAGGTGTTATGGTGAATTTGGTAGGAGCAGAAGGTCATACTGGAGACGTGATCTATAAAAACATAGAAGCCATTATGGCTATGGAAGGGGTTACACCTCATATCTACGGTAAGCGTCAAACCAGACCTTTTAGAAAGATGGGGCATGTAACTATTGTTCATGAAGATATTAATGAGGCGCGACAAATTGCTCAAAACGTAAAGCAAAAGATAAAGGTCATCTCCAAATAGTTAGATAATGAAAAAGGCATCCTTATGTTTACTTCTCGGGGTTCAATTTAGTTTTGCTCAAGACATTGTTTTTGAGAAACCCGCTTTGACAAATGCCTATTATTGTAAAGAAGCTACTACGGACTTCATTGATAATGGTCCTAAATTTAATCTCAACTATCTCTCTAAATCAACAGCCTTATCCTGGTTATTCTCTGAATATTTAAAAAAAACAACACATAAAAGAGTATATGAAGCCTTAGCAACCTGCATTAACCCTTTAGATGCTTTTGGAAGCAAGAATACTTCTGTATTTATATACACCAACAACAGTACGACACAACTTATAAAGAAGTTCAAATATAAAGACACCTATTATCTGAGCTACTTTGATTTAAATAACAATACATTTACATAAGAAAATTTAAATACTATGGCACAAGTAGGAATCATCATGGGAAGCAACAGTGACCTCCCTGTAATGCAAGAAGCAATAGACATCTTAGAAGGCTTTGATATTGAAGTTGAAGTGGATATCGTATCCGCACACCGTACACCAGA
>JABSPM010000083.1 GCA_013215095.1 Flavobacteriaceae bacterium
ATGCTTCTAAGACAACTTTTGTCTTAAATTTTGATGTGAATTTTCTTCGTGTCATAATAGTAAAATTAAGATTTTTTTTTGAACTTAACTTACTGTCCTAATTTTGGGGGAATGATCAATACCAAACTAGCACATTGGTTTAAAGAAGTAGAAGAATCAGGATTTAAAGCTTTTAATATTATAGCCAACTCTATTAGCTTAAATTATCAATCAATACTCAATTATTTTGATAACAGGGGTACAAATGCATCAGCAGAATCTTTCAATGCAAAAGTCAAAGCTTTTAGAGCACAATTTAGAGGCGTGAGAAATGTGGAATTCTTCCTTTTTAGATTAACCCAAATTTTTGCGTAACCACAACAATTAGCCATGATCCAAAAAAACTTTAAACCAAATTTTAATTTGTTTTACCTATGTTTTACCTATGCCAATAAAAAAAGGGCTTCAATTTCTTGAAACCCTTGTCATTGCTAGTAGCGGGAACAGGACTCGAACCTGTGACCTTCGGGTTATGAGCCCGACGAGCTACCTACTGCTCTATCCCGCGATATTGACTGCAAATATACAACCCTTTTCTGTTTTTACAAGTATTAATTAAAAAAAATAGCATCCTATTTCAAAAACAAGAGCTTTCTATTTCGGAATCAAAACCTTAGGAGCATCCTAAAACAACATTTTTTTAGGATATTTTAAAAATTTAGACCTAAGGCGTTGATTAATGCTTCAACAGTTACATTGGACAGTGGTATCATAAAGTATAAACAGCTGAGTACACCCATGTAAACAAGACCACTTACATATCCTAAAATTCTTCTTAAAACGACGAAGAAACATCATTTATTTTAAATTAACCTAAAGTTTAAAACACCCAATTCTACAGAAGCATCACAATCCCTTATTTCGTGATTTTTTATCACATCAAAACTCATAGATTTTAGGTTCAAACAAGATTACTAGACCATATCCTTGTTTGTGCTACCTAAAAGTATACATGAGCAATATCTTTTATCATTTTTAAAATTACTTGAATAAAACGCCCTTTCCTTCTTTCTCTTTCAGTATAATTAAAAAAACATCTTTTTCTTTACAGTACTTTCAAATAGAAAATAGCCATACACACCCCATTAATCAAAAGTTTCAATTTGCATTTGAATAGTTTCCCAATCTTCCATAAGACCCTGTAACTCGTTTTTCTTTTTTTGATAGCCATCAAAGAAATCAGGATTTGCCACCGTAGCATCATAATTGACCTCTAGTTCTACATCTATGGTTTTTATTTCTTTTTCTAATTGCGTGATTTTAGATTCTATTTTACTAAGTTTATTCTGTAAAGATTTGAGTTTTTTTTGATTTTCATATGACAATTTACCTTTATCCTCAGATGTCGTTTTAGTATTCACTACAACGGCGCGTTTCTCAGCTTCTCTAAGGTTTTCTATATTACGTTGCTCTAAGAAAAAATCGATATCTCCCAGATATTCTTTGAGTTTTTTATCCTTAAATTCATATACTTTATTGGTTAATCCTTGAAGAAAATCTCTATCATGAGACACCAAAATTAAAGTACCTTCAAATCGCTTGAGCGCTGCTTTTAGAACGTTTTTAGATTTGATATCCAAATGGTTAGTAGGCTCATCCATAATTAAGACATTTAACGGACGTAATAGCAATTTGGCCAAAGCCAAACGATTGCGTTCTCCACCAGATAGGACTCTAACATATTTTTCTACATCGTCCCCTCTAAACAAAAATGCTCCTAGGATATCTCTAACTTTAGTCCTATTGGATGCATTGGCTGCATCTAGCATGGTATCTAAAACACTTTTACTTCCATCGAGATATTCTGCTTGATTTTGAGCAAAATATCCAATCTGAACATTATGTCCAAGTTTTACATGACCTTCATAGGCCAACTCACCGACAATAATTTTTGCCAAAGTAGATTTCCCTTGACCATTTTGTCCAACAAAAGCAATCTTACTTCCCCTATCTACAGCCAATGAAATCTTATCTAAAACATTAAGTGTATCATAATTCTTAGTAATCTGTTCTGCTTCTACAACCACTTTACCAGGATGTATAGCCACAGGGAAATTTAAGGCCATTACAGAATTATCATCTTGATCTACTTCAATGCGTTCTATACGATCCAATTTTTTAATTAACGATTGTGCCATCGTAGCCTTTGACGCTTTTGCTCTAAACTTTTCAATCAATTTTTCTGTTTGCTCTATTTGCTTTTGTTGATTTTTTTGCGATGCCAATTGTTGGGCTCTAATCTCTTCTCTTAAGACTAGGTATTTAGAATAAGGCTTTGGATAATCATAGATGCGACCAAGTGAAATTTCAATTGTTCTATTGGTAACGTTATCTAAAAACATCTTATCATGCGAAACAATAACTACAGCTCCACTATAATTTCGGAGAAAATTTTCTAACCAGATGATAGACTCGATATCTAAATGGTTTGTTGGTTCATCGAGTAACAAAATATCATTATTCTGTAACAATAACTTTGCGAGTTCTATTCGCATTCTCCATCCTCCAGAAAAAGTATCGGTAAGTTTATCAAAATCCTCTCGTTTAAACCCTAAGCCTTGTAAAATCTTTTCAGTGTCGCCCTTATAATTGTAACCTCCAAGAATTTCGTATTGATGTTGCTTATCATTTAAATCTACCATCAATTGATGGTAGGCTTCACTTTCATAATCTGTACGTTCCGCTAACTGTAGATTGATTTGTTCCAATTCCTTTTCTAGACAACGTATTTCGGTAAAGGCTTCATAGGATTCTTCTAAGATAGTACGACCAAACACAAAATCTATATCTTGTCTTAAAAATCCAATACTTAGTTTTTTTTCACTCGCTATTTGTCCGCCGTCATGTTCTAAATCTCCTGAAATAATTTTAAGTAATGTAGATTTTCCAGCACCATTTTTCCCTATAAGTCCAACCCTATCTCCTCCTTTAAGTCGAAAAGAAATATCATCAAACAACGATTCACCCTGAAAAGCGATAGTAAGCTTATGTATATTTAGCATTTGTTACAAAAATTATGGTTATAACCTCAATATGTATTATTTTTGTTGTTAATTTTTGTGCTAAAATAAGATAATTACAATGCTAAAAAAAGGAAATAAACTCTACAGTATTTTAAAAGGAGCTTGCCCTAAATGTCATAATGAAAGCATGTACCTCAATCCAAATGCATTTGTATTGTCTCAAACCTTAAAAATGCACGAACATTGCTCACATTGTGACACCAAGTACAAAATTGAACCCTCATTTTTCTATGGCTCGATGTATGTTAGTTATGGTGTTGGGGTTGCTTTTGCTGTTGCCGCTTTTGTAATTGCATATATTTTTATTGGCACTAACTTGAAAACTGCCTTTATAGCTATTGTTGGAACTATGGTTGTTTTCTTTCCTATTATTATGCGTTTATCTCGAAATATCTGGATTAATTTCTTTATTCAATACGACAAAACATTCCAACAGAAAAACCCTTAATTAGTCTTTACTGAAACGTCTGATATCAACTTCTGGGTCAAGGTCTTTTTGTAGTTCTATATAATCGTATAATTGCTTGGCTGCATAAGGTGCAATCATCACCCCTCGTGTACCTAGACCATTAAGTACAAATAGTCGCTTATGTTGCTTATGAGCCCCTATTAGAGGTCTTCTATCTATAACTGTTGGTCGTATACCTGCGATTTGATGTTCTACTGTAAACTCGCATTGGAGAAAGCTTTTTACTTTATTTAATAGTTCCGATTTAGCAGCGGGTGTAGTATTATTAGATTTGTCATTCCATTCGTATGTTGCCCCAAGTAGATAAAGTGCGTTTCCTAATGGAATAATAAAAACGCTAGATTTAAGCACAAAGTCTATATTTAAATTTGGTGCGTGAATGACTAAAAGTTCACCTTTGGTTCCATTTAGAGGCAAATGATTAAAATATGGATTTTGTTTTAGACCATAACCTTCGGCAAAAACAATATACTTAGCTTCAATTGATTTATAACAGATCCCAGTGTCCTTAATTTTTATACCCTCATAATCAAAAGATGCATCCATAAATTGACCTAGCGATTTTTGCTGTGCTTGAAATGCTTTAATTAATTTTATGGTATCTATACGTCCTGTGTCGTTAACACGTCCGTAGCCAAAAGCTGCTCGTATAGCAGGATTACTTAACCGTTGAATCGTTGTATCCAAATACTTATTTAATCTAGGTCTATCTGCAGCTACAAACCAATTATTTTGTTCTTCAATAGAGGCAAACAACCTATAAATTGGAATTTTATAGTCCAAGTTCATATCAAATTCTTTCTCCATTTGTTTATAGATTGGTAAAGCCAAATCCAATTGAGTTTGTGCATTCCAAACAGGGGTAAACCGTTTTAGTATAACTGGATTATATAACCCGCCAGCTACCTTTGAAGCGGTCTGAGAAGCATCGTCTATTACCACAAAGGTTTTCTTATTTTCTTTTAACCTTTGGCAAAATAAAATACCTGCTAAACCACTGCCTACTACAATATAATCTACCTTCATACTAAAGTCTTTCTAGGACAAAATTAAAGGAATAAAAAAACGCTTACAACAGAATTGTAAGCGTTTTTAATATTTTTTAGACTATTAATTTAATAACTCCACATGTCTTGCTCAAAATTACGAATCTTCTCTTTAACTCTATCAGATTCTAGAAGTTGCATTAATGCGTTATCTGCAATATAATCCTTTACAGATCTATCACCTTGTACGTTTTCTTCTCTATAAACGTATCCATTAAAACGTCTGGAGTTTAACAAGTGATCAAAAGATAATGGTATGGCACTATTTTTATTATTAAAGGCTTTAGACTCATGCAAAATTTCTCTCACATCTGGGAAAAATATCCAAAATAATGGAATTGGTGCTTTATTAGCTTCATCATCAGAATCAATAAAGTTTACATCTGGCGCTGCTGGCGCAATACCTAATAAACGATACTTTAACTCTCCGTGACGCTTATCAAAATACCATAAGCCTTTAATCAAATATGCACTAATATCATAAGATGTAATTTCTCTTTTAGAAATGTACTCTGGATCTACGAATCCTTCAGCATTGAATTGCTCATAACCGATATCTAAAGTATCTGTTTTAGAAATTGCATCTTTAATGTCTTTTAACGTACGTTTTGTAGAAAAATAAGAATCGTCATAAATATTTTCAATCTTTCCATTTTTTATGTTCTTCATTAAAACATCATATAAAGAACGTCTGTCTTTACCAATATTATTAGTATCTACAGGATAATATAATGGAAAATTAACACGCTCATCAAGGACAATTTTCTCCCATGTCATTTTAGAATATAATCTATCTCTATCATCAACATAACCATATTCTAAAGGCTTGTCATTATCAAAAGCCTGTTGCGCTTCAGTTTTAACTCCAATTTCATCTGGACTCTTAGCATTTAAAATGTTTGCTTGTGCAAAAGCACCATTAAAAGCAACTACACTTAAAGCAGTTAACACTAAATTTTTAATATTCATTTTTCTTATTTTTTTAATTGGGCATTTAATCCTCAACTACTAACGTATCTTCTGTTATTAAAGTATCTGATTAGTTTGCTAATTCAACAAATACAGGAGAAGCAGGCTTAACAATTACAGAGCTACCAGTAGCTTTAACCTTGATATCAAAAATTTGAACACCATCTCCTCGTCTTGCTTTTCTTAAAGCTGCTTTTGATTGCGCATTTAACTTAGAACCATTTACAGAAACTGTTGGTTGTCCTGGCACTTTAAATTTAAATGCTTTAACCTTTAGTGGTAAGTCAAAATCAAAATCAAATAATTTTGCACCTACCGTACCAATTTCGACATTGTTACGTGGTAACTTCACTGAACCGTCTTGACCTGCAATTGTTCCTGTTGGCTTTGGAATATCTTTGATTCTAAACGTAGCTTTATCACTTACTTTAGAGCCATCAGATAAAGTACCACTAACATTAATAGTTACGGTTTTACCAGTTGTTGGACGCATCATATATTTACCATTTCCAGTTTTTGTTAATCCTGGAGCATTAGCAACAACACTATTGGATGAAACCCCTGCGAAAGAAATTGTCATAGGATTATCTACACCTCGATATACCACATTCATTTTATCCGCAGAAATAGTTGCAGAATTTGGTTTGGGTACAACAGCATATTTACTACTTACAGGAATTGCAAATGATTCTCCACCCTCTGTAAAGTAAATTTCTCCTTTGATATCTCTTTCACCAACTGCCCCAGCCGGAAAATTCAAGTTAATTTGTCCATTTTCCATTGCATCAAGTGGTAATTCTTTACCATTGATTACTACTTTATCCGCTTTTAAAGTTCTGTCCGTTTTACCTAAAACAATTTTACCCTTAAACGCTTCTCCATTAAAAAAGGCCGTCTTTTCTGGTAATACGATTGCGTCAAAATTTGTCAAAGAAGCTTCCACTTTTAATTGACCTTCTAACATTCTAGACATCACCTCAGATTCGGTATTTTTGATATCTGCTTGCAACTGGGTCATCTTTGTTAAAGATGCCACTAATGGGAACCCTCTATAATGGTATTCTAACCATGACTTTGGTTTTACTTCACCATCAACTTTTACAGGTTCTGTAGCAAATTTTTCTTTTACATCATCAGCAATACTCGTATATCCTTTATCCTCACCGATGACACCAACAACACCAGTTCTAAATGCTGCGATTTTATCTAGGAATTCTTGCCCTTCATCTTTTAGTTTGTCGCCTTTGAAGAAGTAATTATCTAAGAAATCACCTTTATCCATGATTTCATAGTTCTCTGGATCTTCCACAGTGCTTGTCATTTGACCCTTAAGGCTTTCTATATATCCATTTAAATCAGCAGCTAATGATTTGACATTAGTCGCTTTTTCTAATAATGGACCATATTTTTCACTCTGCTCTTGCGCTTGCTGCTCTAAACCAGCAAAGAATCCTTCGTTTCTTTCGGTAGCTGCAATATTTGAATCTGTAATTCTTTCGTTCATCAACCCAAATGCCGATAACACTTCTTTTGACATATTCAATGCTAACATTGCAATGAAAATCAAATACATCAGGTTAATCATTTTCTGTCTTGGAGACAAATTTCCTCCTGCCATAATATTCTAATTAGTTTTATTAATAAATTAAATAATTGATTAGCGTAATACTAATTAGTTCTTGTTCATTGCAGAAAGCATTCCACCATACACCCCATTTAAGGATGATAAATTAGATGCTAAAGATTGCATTTGCTCTTTTAACTTAGATGCATTTTCTACTGCTTCTTCGTTAATTGCCGCTTGTCTATTAGCGCTTTCCATCTGTACTTTATAAAGGCTATTTAAAGATTCCATTTGTGCAGCAGCTAAAGACATTTCTTCGCTATATTTTTTCTGAGCCGCCATAGAATCTACTGTAGGGGTAATTCCTTTTGCCGCACCTTCAAAGTTTTTAATACTTTCACCTAAGCTTGATATTAATTCGCCATCAATTTTAGCTTCTTTTAGTAAGCTATCTAATTTTTTAGACAATAAGCCTTCAGCATCTTTAGCCTCTTCTTTACTTCCTTTCTTTTGGCCTGATGCACCACCAGCTAATTCTGGGTATACTAAAGACCAATCCAACTCACTCTCTACAGGTTCAAATGCAGAAAGTGCAAATATAATTGCTTCTGTAACCAGACCGATAGTTAACATTACATTACCTGTTAGTGGTCCTATTTCGAAGTGAATAATCTTAAATAAAGCTCCCACGATTACGATTGCCGCTCCTAAACCATAGGCCATGTTCATGAATTTTTTACTTGCTTTTGACTGTGCCATAATTAATTATTGTTTTTAGTTAAGTTAAATTATATGTGATTAATTGTTGTTTATCTTCTTTTTACTCCTTTTCTATTCGTTGCTGCATTTCCTGTAGTTTCAGTTCCCATGTAATCTTGAACTGTACGGAATCCGATATAACTTCTTGCTGAATCTGCATACTCATAGTCTCTTGAACTCACTTGCAGAAAATACGCAACATCTTTCCAAGACCCGCCACGAATTACTTTTCGCTCGTTTTCTGGGTCATTTACGCTTGGGTTAAATGTCGCAGAATACTCGTATGATGATGGATCGTACGAAGAATCCACCCACTCTGCAACGTTACCTGACATGTTATATAAATTATAATCATTAGGTTCGTATGCGTTAGCCTCAACAGTATATAACGCTTGATCCGCGGCATAATCCCCTCTTAAAGGCTTAAAGTTTGCCATGAAACATCCTCGATCATTCTTCGCATAAGGCCCTCCCCATGGGAATGTAGCTCCTTGAAGCCCACCTCTTGCTGCATATTCCCATTCTGCTTCCGATGGCAATCTATATGAATTCACATAATGCAGACCTCTTTCTTTTCTATAGGCATGGTGATATAATGTTCTCCACTGACAGAACGCCTTCGCTTGTTTCCATGAAACACCTACTACAGGATACTCGCCATATGCATCATGCCAAAAATAATCATTATGCATTGGCTCGTTATATGAATAAGAGAAGTCTCTAATCCAAACTGTTGTGTCTGGATATACGGTTACTTCTTCTTTTAAAATCACGTCACTACGTTTCAGTTCTTTATATTTCGCAGCAGTTTTGATATCCATTACTTGGTATTGAAATTTAAACTTGGTAACATCCCAAGTTCTTTGCCCATTATAAGACTCTTCAATTGGAAGATACATTGTATCCATAACCTCCGCATAATACTCATCTGGATAATCTTCTGTGTTAAAAATCAAATCCACATCAAGATTTAGTTTTCTTCCTTCATATCCAGTATCCCCCATTCCACTATAATTGTCTAACATGTATTTTTCATACACACTCATATCTGTAGTATCCGCATCCTTGAATGCAAATTGGCCAATTCCATCAGAATCTGGATCTGTTTCACCCACTTCATCAGCAAGAATTGCTAATTTCGTTCTAATTGTTGAATCTCTCACCCAATTTACAAACTTACGATACTCACTATTTGTTATTTCAGTTTCATCCATATAAAAGGATCTTACGGTAACTGTTTTTGTCGGCGCATCTTTTACACCTGCTAAATCGTCGTCTGATTTACCCATTATAAAAGCGCCACCTGGAACAAGCGTCATTCCATACGGTTTTTCTGGATGCCATTTTTTCCCCTTTGCTCCAACCAGCTGACCTCTGTCTCCTGACCCACAACTCGTTAAAAAAGCTAAAACTACGGCTACTAATACGAACTTCTTCATAAACATAAACTCGAGATTAATTATTTTACCTTAAAAAATTAAGGTGGTAAACATATTTATATATTTCTAAAAATACAACTTTTTCTACATAAAACTGTGATTAACCGTTTAAACCTGCATTTAATCGGCTCATTTTCAACCAACTTCATATATTAAAGGCTATTTTTCCTACAAGCCTTGTACCATCTTTCAGGCATAAAACCTTGAACTGCATCTTTATATTCTTTATGCGTGCAAGGTAATAACGTATGCCTTTTTAATTTATTATTAACATCTAATAAAAAAGGTATTTCTATCCACCATCGTCCAGTCTTTATACTTTTAAAAAACACCAATTCTTGATGTTCTATAAGTACGATATACTTTTGATAGTAATCTGATTTTGAGAATTCCTCATCCTTAACTCTACAATTCACACCTTCTATAAAATACCAAATAACTTGTGCAACTAACATGGATGTGGATTCATCATTCTTTGAAGGTGTATATTCATATACTCCAAAAGACGACACTTTATTACTTATACCTGCATATCTCGCTATGGTACATATATCTTTTCCATCAAACCCATTCGGCGAATATTTTTGCCTAGAACTAACTTCTGAAGATTTTACACTTCGTAAGTCTAGACTTACAATATTAGCGTCTCTCATGATAGGCTCCACAAAACTAACATTATTTATGATTTCTCCAAGTCTATAGGCTTCAAAATACAATTTATCTATCAAATCTATTTCTTCCTGAGAATTGAAATATGTCTGATAACCTATTACAGAATAGTTAAAAAGGTTATAAGGTTGCTCCAAAATAATTTTTCCTAAAAAATTATTATTTTTTAAAGGCTTATTAGAATCACCCAAATCAAAATTACAATCAATATTAACCATATTGACCATAGGTATCAAATTATCATAAGCGCGATAATTGGCATATGTTAAGTCTTGACTGCCTCCAACAACTAAAGGTATAATTCTTTTTTTCAGTAAGGCAGTAATGGTTTCGCGCAACGCAAAATAGGTATCCTCTACCGTTGCACCTTTGTATATATCACCTAGATCTGCCACATTAACATGCCAATTTCCAGGGAAAAGCGCATAGAGTGCTTTTCTTATTTCACTAAGCTGCAACTCTTCTCCAATATAATTAACATCATTACGCTGCTCTAAAACCCCAATAATAGCAATTTGAACATCTTCTAAATCTGGAAAACCCTGGTGCTGCGAATGTATTTTTAATTTCCTACCAAAAACCTGTGCGGATAACAATTCATTATGCGCTAAAACTAAGTCTTGAACTGGGCTAAGAAAATTAAGATTCATTTATTTTGTTTTCTTTTTAGTAGCTTTTTTTCTAGTTTTTTTCTTTGGCGCATTCTTTTCTATAATAGCCTGTACATCTTCAAGCGTAAATTTAGCAACATCTACTGTCTTTGGCAATTCTATTTTAAGCTTTCCTTTGATAACATTGTGTCTTCCCCATCTTGCTTTTTCTACTCTAATGCCTTCTGCTTCCCAATGGTGAATCAATTTATCTTTTTCTTTCTGAATTTTATCTTCAATAAGCGTAACGATATCGGCATCTGCTAAATTATCCCAGTCATATTTCTTATTGACATTTATAAACATCCCATTCCATTTTATGAATGGACCAAAACGTCCTTTTCCTTTTTGCACTGGCAATTCTTGATACATATATATAGGTGCATCCGCCATTTGTTTCTCTTTAATTAGCACTATAGCGGACTCCAAATCCACATTTAAAGGATCTGTACCTTTAGGTAAGGACACATAACTCTTACCAAACTTAACATAGGGACCAAAACGCCCATTATTTACCTCCACAGACTCTGACTCGTATACCCCTAAATTTTTAGGCAATTGAAATAGATCTAGTGCCTCTTCATAGGTAATTGTTGTCAATTGTTTATCTGGTGGCAAACTAGCAAACAACGGTTTTTCTTCATCCTCTACAGTGCCAATTTGAACCATTGGACCAAATTTTCCCAGTCTCACACTCAACTGCCTCCCAGTTTTAGGATCTACACCTAGCACACGCTCTCCTGACTCCCTTTCTGCATTTTCTTGCACATCTTCAACATGAGGATGAAAATCCGAATAGAACGCCTTCATCATTTCTGTCCAATTTTCTTTTCCTGCAGCAATATTATCAAAATCTTCTTCGACCTTAGCTGTAAAATTGTAGTCTAAAATAGCTTCGAAATGATTTACTAAAAAGTCAGTCACAATCATTCCTATATCTGTTGGCACTAATTTCCCCTTGTCAGACCCTACTTTTTCGGAGAGCAATACATCTTTAACAACACCTTCTTGCAATGTCAATTGAGCATATTTACGCTCCTCGCCTTCTACAGTTCCTTTTTCTACATACCCTCTATTTTGAATGGTTGAAATTGTTGGCGCATATGTTGACGGTCTTCCAATACCAAGTTCTTCTAATTTCTTTACTAGAGACGCTTCGGTAAATCTATATGGCGGACGCGTATAGCGTTGTGTTGCCGTCATATATCTATTAACCACCGCTTCATTAACCTGCAATGCTGGCAACATTCCTTCTTGTTCAACATCTTCTTCATCTGTACCTTCGAGATATACCTTTAAGAATCCCTCAAAGGTAATTACCTCTCCATTAGCTGTAAATAAATCGTTATACGTAGACGCCTTAATTTTCACATTAGTACGTTCCAATAACGCTTCACTCATTTGCGATGCAATAGCACGTTTCCAAATCAATTCATAAAGTCTTGCTTGATCTCTATCTACATTGACCGTATGTTTAGAAAAATCTGTTGGTCTAATTGCCTCATGCGCCTCTTGTGCACCTTTTGATTTACTAGAATAATTTCTTGGCTTGCTATACTCAGAACCATAAGCAGTGTTGATCTCTTTCTCTGCACCATTTCTCGCTTCATTAGATAAGTTTGTACTATCCGTTCTCATATAAGTTATTAACCCCGCTTCATATAAACGTTGCGCCATAGTCATGGTTTTACTTACTGAGAAATATAATTTCCTAGAAGCTTCCTGTTGCAATGTGGACGTTGTAAATGGTGGTGCTGGAGATTTTTTAGCAGGTTTCTTTTGAAGGTCATTAACATTAAATATAGCCTCTGCACTACGCTCTAAAAACGCCTCCGCTTCTGTTTTAGCTCTAAATGATTTTCCAAGTTTAGCCTTAAAAGATTGTCCTTTTACATTTGCAAACTCTGCGACCACTTTATAAGACACTTGTGGTTCAAATGTCAAAATATCGCGTTCTCTTTCCACAATAAGTCGCACTGAAACCGACTGCACTCTACCCGCAGATAAGCCGCCTTTAATTTTTCGCCACAATACCGGAGACAACTCATAACCTACAATACGATCCAAAACACGCCTTGCCTGCTGCGCATCTACCAAATTATAATCAATATCTCTTGGATTGGCGATTGCTTTTTGAATTGCTGTTTTTGTGATTTCATGAAAAACAATACGTTTGATTTTCTCCTTACTTAAACCTAAATTCTCAGCTAAGTGCCATGCAATAGCCTCTCCCTCACGATCCTCATCACTTGCCAGCCAAACAATCTCTGCTTTCTTTGCTAAATCTTTCAGTTTTTTTACTACTGATTTTTTATCAGAACTCACCTTATAATTTGGCTTAAAATCACCCTCTACATCTACACCTAATTCTTTGGAAGGTAAATCGGAAATATGTCCGAAACTAGACTCTACTTTAAAGTCTTTCCCAAGAAATTTTTCAATCGTTTTTGCCTTTGCTGGTGACTCTACAATCACTAAGTTCTTCGCCATGTTTCATTTTTTATGAGGTACAAATGTATGTGATTTTTTTTATTTGAGAATTGACAAATCTATTTACATTCATACTAAAACCTACAATATGTAAGCTTTTTTAATATTTTATACTATTCTTTTCCGATTAAATTGATTTCAAAATCACCATCAAATCCTACAACATGTTTATACACGAAGTAAACTGGAAGATACATTATTGAAATCGTAAAAAACAAACCGATTCCACACGCTATCACACCAAGCATTCCTAAAATAAAAGTGACCAAAATCAATGCAAATGACAAGAACCATTTCTTGGTACCAATATAAAAACTCAACTTAACAATCTCCATTTCAGTCAACTCTGGATGACTTGAAAATACCATTGCAAAATAAGCTAGTGGAACAAAAGTATATATGTACGGTAATAAAAGTAATTGAGACAATAGTGCAATAAACGCATATATTATAGCCAACATAAAAAGTTTAGAAATGTATTCTCCACTAAAAAAATAGAAAAATGCATCATTTTTCTCCTTATCGTGCTCCTCTATTTTACACATACGATACAAACCAGCAATCATCCCTAGAGACACGACACTTATTAATATCGTTTGCGGAAAACTATACAGAATTTGCGTCGCATAAATGTTATAAAAATCAACACCTTTATATTTAAACCAAAATGTTGTATCCGTACCTATACCTAATCCAAAAAGAGAAAATAAAAAAGCTAAAGCTGCTGAAAATATCACAATAACAACCACTATTAAAAAGCCTTTAAGCCAAATGGTTTTATAAAGACGAATCACTTCATCTATGATAAGCCCAAAATCTAAACGTTTCGCTTCGTTTATTTTTCTATGTATTTGTTCAAAATTCATATATCAAATTCTATTTACATATTAGTTACACCAATTTCATTTATAACAATATCTTCGTCAAAACCAAGCGTTTCTTTATACACAAAATACTTAGGCACGAAGATGAAAGACATGGTCAAAAAAAGTCCGATTCCGCACATTAAAACCCCTACTAACTCTGATAAAAAAGCAGACACTAAAGTTAATCCAAAAATCAGAAACCATTTCTTATTTCCCAAATCAAAACTAAGTTTCACTATATCTGATGCACTTAAATGCGTATTAAACGCAAAAACTACAGGGATCATTGCAATTGGAATTGCCACATAAAAAACTGGCAACACACACAATAAAACAGCGGCAATATTAATACCTAAAGCTATAAGCATGATAGTTGCAATTTTACTTAAATACTTCCTTTTTAAAAAATACAAATAATCAAACCCTTGATTTTCGCCGCGATCCAATTGCCTACAAATCCTAAAAAAACCAGCCTGAATCGCAAACGCAACAACAGATATCGTCAAAATTGCAAATAGAGACACCAGTACAAAAATTATTAAAGCTAGAACACTTGCAACCTCTTTATCAAAAACTTGAAAATTTAACCCTCCCAAAAACAACATTGGTATATATACAACCAGCATTAAAGGCAGTATCAAAACAAACTGCAACAAAAGCATCAAAAACCCTTGAAGCCATCCCTTTTTAAAAAGGGCTATCGCATCATTTAAAATATTTCCAAAATCAAGATGTTTAGAAGTTTTAATTCTGTTTTGAAGATCATTAAAGTCATTCATTTATAAAAAGTAAGTGAAAATTAATTCTAAATTAAAAACACAAAGAAAGGCTTTTCTGTATTGCCAACAAAAAAAATAAGACGAGTATATGACACTTTGTCACAAAAATGCAAATTAATTGTATCTTTGCATACTTATTGACCTAATTAAATGTATCAAAACAGTTTATGGAAAAGGTTATAGACGAAAACAAACAAGGTGAAAGCCTCATACTTGATGCTAAGCAAGGAAACAAGCGTAAACTATTCATTGAAAGTTACGGCTGTCAAATGAATTTTAGTGATAGTGAAATTGTTGCTTCAATTTTACAAAATGAAGGATTTAACACGACACAAAACCTTGAAGATGCAGACTTAGTGCTTGTAAACACTTGTTCTATTAGAGATAAAGCAGAACAAACTGTACGTAAGCGTTTGGCAAAATACAATGCCGTAAAAAAGATCAACCCTAATATGAAAGTTGGTGTTTTGGGATGTATGGCTGAACGCTTAAAAAACAAATTTTTAGAAGAAGAAAAAATTGTAGACTTAGTCGTTGGGCCAGATGCTTACAAGGACCTACCTAATCTAATTGCAGAAGTTGACGAAGGTCGTGATGCCGTAAATGTTCTTCTTTCTAAAGAAGAAACTTATGGAGACATCGCTCCAGTAAGACTAAACAGTAATGGGGTTACCGCTTTTGTATCTATTACAAGAGGTTGTGACAACATGTGTACATTCTGTGTAGTACCGTTTACAAGAGGGCGCGAGCGCAGCAGAGACCCTAGAAGTATCATGGAAGAAATTGGCGATCTTTGGGATAAAGGGTTTAAAGAGGTTACTCTTCTTGGTCAAAATGTAGACAGTTACCTTTGGTATGGAGGCGGCCTTAAAAGAGATTTCAAAAAGGCAAGTGATATGCAAAAAGCAACTTCAGTTAACTTTGCACACCTATTAGATCTCTGTGCACGTAAGTTTCCGAAAATGCGTTTTCGTTTTTCTACATCCAATCCGCAAGATATGACGCTAGATGTTATTGAAACTATGGCAAAGTATGACAACATCTGTAAATACATTCATTTACCAGTCCAAAGTGGAAGCGACCGTATTCTTAGTGCCATGTTCCGCCAACATACACGTCAGGAATATTTTGAACTTATTGATAATATCAGACGACTTATTCCAGATTGTGCTATAAGTCAAGATATGATTGCAGGCTTCCCAACAGAAACCGAAGAAGATCATCAAGATACACTAAGTCTTATGGAATATGTGAAGTACGATTTTGGGTTTATGTTTGCCTATTCTGAACGACCAGGAACAATGGCTGGACGTAAAATGGAAGATGACGTTCCAGAAGACGTAAAGAAACGACGTCTGAATGAAATTATACAACTACAGCAAAAACATGGTTTAGAACGTACCCGAGAACATCTTGGACGCGTGGAAGAAATCTTAATTGAGAAATCTTCAAAACGCTCGGATGCACATTGGGCTGGACGTAATAGTCAAAATACGATGGTAGTATTCCCTAAAGCACATTACAAATTAGGTGAATTTGTGAATGTAAAAATCCTAGACTGTACAAGTGCTACACTCATTGGAGAAGCTGTTGGGTATTCTGAAAATAATTAATAATAATAGTTTTCGGTTCTAAAAATGCAACAAAACATGCTTGCATAAAGCCTCTTTAGAACTGAAAATCGCAAACAATAACTATTTCTGTTTTTAAAGGAAAGAAACAATGGAATCAGTTCAAGCAGTAAAACAACGTTTTGGAATCATCGGTAATCATGCTGGGTTGAATCGTGCTATAGAAAAGGCGATTCAAGTAGCGCCAACAGATATCTCCGTACTCGTTACTGGAGAAAGTGGTGTTGGTAAAGAAAGTATTCCAAAAATCATACATCAATTATCACATCGCAAGCATGGAAAATATATTGCTGTAAATTGTGGTGCCATTCCAGAAGGTACTATTGACAGTGAATTATTTGGACATGAAAAAGGCGCCTTTACAGGTGCTACTCAAACACGTTCAGGATATTTTGAGGTAGCTGATGGTGGCACTATTTTCCTAGATGAAGTTGGAGAATTACCATTAACAACTCAAGTACGTCTATTACGTGTTTTGGAAAATGGAGAATTTATCAAAGTAGGCTCTAGTAAAGTACAGAAAACTAATGTACGTATTGTAGCAGCGACAAACGTTAATATGTTTGAAGCTATTAAAAAAGAAAAGTTTAGAGAAGACCTCTATTACAGATTAAGTACTGTAGAAATTAATCTTCCAGCTTTAAGAGCGCGTAAAGATGACATTCATTTATTATTTAGAAAATTTGCAAGCGACTTTGCACTTAAATATAAAATGCCAACTATTCGATTAGATGAGCAAGCCACACAGCTTTTATTAAAATATCGCTGGAGTGGAAACATTAGACAATTGCGCAATGTTGCCGAACAAATTTCTGTATTAGAACGACAAAGAATCATTACACCCGATATACTTCGTAATTACTTACCAAATACGTCAAGTAATTTACCCGCAGTAGTAAATACATCCAAATCCGAAAGTGATTTCACTAACGAACGTGAGATTTTATACAAAGTTTTATTTGATATGAAAAATGACTTAAATGATTTGAAAAAACTAACCATGGAGTTAATGCAAAATGGGAACGCCAAAGATGTACAAGAAAGCAACAAAGGACTTATCCAAAAAATTTACGGCAATGAAGAGAACACTGTTCTTCCTGAAGAAAAACTAGAAGTACTTTCTATTCCTCAAGATACTACTCCAAAAATAGAAGTCATAGAAAATTCCGAAGACAAGTATCATTTTGCTGAAGAAGTCGAAGAAGAAGAAACTTTATCTTTACATGACAAAGAACTAGAGCTAATTAAAAAATCTTTGGAACGCCACAATGGCAAACGTAAACTTGCCGCAGTAGAACTTGGGATTAGCGAACGAACGCTCTATAGAAAAATTAAACAATACGATTTATAAACGCATGCTAAACCATAACATTTTGAAGCATTTAAAATTTATAGCATTATTCTTATTCACAACCATATGCTTTAGTTGCAAAGTACAATACGGCTTTACACAACCTACGTCGATAGACGCTAAAACGTTTCAAGTAAATCATTTTCAAAATAACGCTCCTTTAGTTGAGCCTGGACTAGACCGAGATTTTAGAACGGCCTTACAAGATTTAATTGTTAATCAAACCAATCTCGACTTGGTAACTTCCGGAGCAGACTTAACCTATGAAGGAGAAATAACAGAATATAGAATTTCTCCAACAACAGCAACCTCCGAAAACACTGCAGCACAAAATCGTTTAACCATAAGTGTACAAGTACGTTTCTTTGACAAAAATAACCCTGAAAATGACATTGACCAAAGATTTTCGTTTTTCTATGATTTTGATGGAAGCACGCAATTAGACACGGTTAAAGCAACAGCGTTTGAAGAAATTTTTGAACGTTTAACACAAGATATTATCAACGCAACCTTAGCTAAATGGTAATTTAATGAGAATTTCAGAATTTACACACTTACTCCATAACCCTCAGGAAATAACAGACCAACAAGTACTTGATATTAATTCAGTTATTACTGAATTTCCATATTTTCAATCTGCCCGAGCACTCTATCTCAAAGCTCTCAAAAACAAAGAGAGTTTTAAATATAACTTACAGCTCAAAAAAACTGCAGCGTACACGACAGACCGCAGTGTCCTTTTTGAATATATTACAAGTCCCTTTTTTCTTCAAAATAAAATATCCGAACAAATCAAATCCAACAGCGCGCATTTGATGGGGCTTGAAATTAATGATTTTGAAGATATTTCTATATATAAAAATGTTATTCTTGATGATAGCTTAAACCAACACCTTAAAGATTCTGCTCCCACATTAGACCCTTTTCTTTTTAAAGAAAAGAAGAAAACGCCTACATCTGAAGCTCAAAAAAAACCATCGGATTCGCTACCAAAACAGCAAACACCTGAAGCGCAACTTCAAATTGGAACACCATTAGAATTTAACACCCACGAAAAACATTCATTTACGCAATGGCTCCAACTCACAAGCTACAAACCTATAGTAAGAACTGATGAAAATCAACCAGAAAAACAAACATCATCTTCAGAAGACACCTTATTAAAGATCTCAAAAAAAGAAGCTAACAAACGTTCAAAATTTGACTTAATTGATAAATTTATCCAAGCGAATCCCAAAATAACACCAACAAAAAAAGAAGCACCTATACATAATATTGCCAATCTTCAAAGTTCGCAATCTGAAACATTAATGACCGAAACATTAGCAAGGATTTATCTAGAACAAAAGAATTACGACAAAGCAATTCAAGCTTACAACATATTAAGTTTGAAATATCCAGAAAAAAGTAGTTTATTTGCAGACCAAATTCAAGCAGTAAAAGAATTAAAGAAACAAAATAAATAAAAATGAGTACGTTTTCAATATTTTTAGTCCTAATCGTAATTGTTGCATTTTTACTAATTGTAGTAATCATGGTGCAGAATCCTAAAGGTGGTGGATTATCATCTTCATTTGGTGGTGGTGGCACTCAACAGCTGGGAGGTGTAAAGAAAACAACAGATTTCTTAGACAAGAGTACTTGGGCATTAGCAACTTTACTTTTGGCCTTAATTTTACTATCCAATATTACTATTCCAGGCGCTGGTGGTGTTACTAATGAATCTAAAGCTTTAGATGAGGACAGCGCTACCAAAACGGAGCAAGCAGCGCCTGCTCAAAATAATACGAATACAATAGAAACAAATCCTGTTGCTAAAGATAGTACCAAGTAACAAAAACTGTCACAATATGATAAAGAATGCCAACGGTTATACGTTGGCATTCTTTGTTTATGAAAGTTTGTCAGTTCGTTTCCATTGGCACAATTTTCGAATACTTCTAAAACATTAAAAAGAACTATTAATTAATAATAATACATATACAAATGGCTTTAAACATTAAACCATTAGCAGATAGAGTTCTTATTGAACCTAAGACTGCAGAGACGACAACAGCTTCTGGAATTATCATTCCTGACAATGCAAAAGAAAAACCTCAACAAGGAAATGTTGTTGCTGTTGGTACAGGAACAAAAGACGAACCTTTAACTGTGAAAGTTGGCGACACTGTACTTTATGGAAAATACGCAGGAACTGAACTAAAACTAGAAGGTAAAGACTATTTAATCATGCGCGAATCAGACATTTTAGCAATTGTATAAACAACTCAACAATTAAACTACACAAACATGGCAAAGGATATAAAATTTGAAATTGAAGCACGTGACGGACTAAAACGTGGAGTAGATGCATTAGCTAATGCAGTAAAAGTAACTTTAGGTCCAAAAGGTCGTAACGTAATTATTGGAAAAAGTTTTGGAGCACCACAAGTAACTAAAGACGGTGTCTCTGTAGCTAAAGAAGTAGAGCTTGAAAACGAACTTGAGAATATGGGAGCTCAAATGGTAAAAGAAGTCGCTTCTAAAACCAATGACCTAGCTGGAGATGGTACAACTACCGCTACTGTATTAGCGCAAGCTATTGTAAAAGAAGGTTTAAAAAATGTTGCTGCTGGTGCTAATCCAATGGACTTAAAACGTGGTATTGACAAAGCAGTTCAAACAATTACGACCCATCTTGAAAACCAAGCTAAAAAAGTAGGAAGCTCTTCTGAAAAAATTGAGCAAGTTGCTTCTATTTCTGCTAATAATGATAGTGCAATAGGAGAACTTATTGCTACAGCTTTTGGCAAAGTTGGTAAAGAAGGTGTGATCACTGTAGAAGAAGCTAAAGGAACGGACACGTATGTGGATGTTGTTGAAGGTATGCAATTTGACAGAGGCTACTTATCACCTTATTTTGTTACAGATGCAGATAAAATGATTGCAGACTTAGAAAATCCATACATCCTATTATTTGACAAGAAAATCGCAAATTTACAGGAGATTCTTCCAATTTTAGAACCTGTAGCACAATCTGGCCGCCCACTATTAATTATCGCTGAAGATGTTGAAGGACAGGCATTAGCTACTCTAGTGGTAAACAAATTACGTGGTGGACTTAAAATTGCTGCGGTAAAAGCACCTGGATTTGGAGACAGACGTAAAGCAATGCTAGAAGATATTGCAATCTTAACTGGAGGAACTGTAATCTCTGAAGAAAGAGGATTCTCGCTAGAAAACGCAACTCTAGATTTATTAGGAACTGCTGAAACTGTAACTATTGACAAAGACAACACAACGATTGTAAACGGAAATGGCGATGTTTCTAACATCAAAGCTCGAGTCAACCAAATCAAAGCGCAGATAGAAACGACATCTTCTGATTATGATAAAGAAAAACTTCAAGAACGTCTGGCTAAATTGGCTGGAGGTGTTGCTGTACTATATGTTGGTGCTGCGTCTGAAGTTGAAATGAAAGAAAAGAAAGATCGTGTAGACGATGCATTACATGCGACACGCGCCGCAGTTGAAGAAGGTATTGTTGCTGGTGGTGGTGTAGCTTTAGTTAGAGCACAAAAAACACTTGAAACCATAGTAACGGAAAACTTAGATGAAGTTACAGGTATTCAAATCGTAGCTAAGGCCATTGAAGCTCCACTACGTACTATCGTTGAAAATGCTGGTGGCGAAGGCAGTGTTGTTATTAACAAAGTATTAGAAGGTAAAAACGACTTTGGATACGATGCTAAGAATGACGCGTATGTAGATATGTTAAAAACAGGAATCATCGACCCTAAAAAAGTAACTCGCGTAGCTCTAGAAAATGCAGCTTCTGTAGCTGGAATGATCTTAACTACAGAATGTGCTTTAATAGATATTAAAGAAGACACGCCTGCTGCTGCTATGCCTCCAATGGGTGGCGGTATGCCAGGGATGATGTAAGCCAAAATACTGTTTAGCGGCATATTTCGCTGCCTGTTATAACAAAAATACATCCAATAAAAAAACGCTTTAATTTTTATTAAAGCGTTTTTTTTATTCAATCTAATACCATTTCTTGTTTGATATTACTGTAATATTTTGTATCTTTCGATATGCCCAAAAAAATACATTTATCGATTTTAGAGAGTGAACAGGATCTACGTTTACTATTAACAAAGAATACAACAGACCGAGTTCGTGGTCG
>JABSPM010000084.1 GCA_013215095.1 Flavobacteriaceae bacterium
AATATATAAATCTTTAGACGAATTAGAAGCAAAGCTAATACAGCTAATTAAAAACACAAATAAACATAAAGTTAAAAGCATTACTTCTTATCAGTATCTAGTAAATGCTTATTGCGGTATTTTTAATTAAGAAGTGGTATTAGTAACGCATAATCAGGATATACAGCTATTGTTGAGGCTTGATTATAGGTGACTTTTTTAGATTTATATCTAGAAAAAACAACTACATCTTAGAGGTCAAGGATTTAAAAAACACAAAGCCAAACCCCAAGAATAGCATGAGATGAAAAGGAAATAACCCGAAGTCAACACCCTGCTTGTTTACCGTGAAAGCGCTATACATTCCAAATCCAAAATAGACCATAAGTAGACCCTCAAAGATGACATTAATAGGAATAGCAGTGTTGAGGTACTTGTTGTTTTCCCAACTATCAGATAAGGTTTTGATATTAAATTTTGGGGTTCTAATAAAGGCACTTTTTTTCCCAAAAAGCCCTTCTAATACAGCAATGGAATTATGTAGCGAAAAGCCTAATGCTATTGTAAAAAAGGTAAAGAACATTCCAATGTATTGGGCGAAATTTTTTAAGCCACTACCATGCATGCGTTTGTAGATTTGCCAATAGCATATAAAGAAAATTAAAGCGCTAATATTAAAGAAACGCATGTCATGGAAATAGAAGTTTAATGTGGTGTGTTTATTTTTGATAAACAAGACAGGAACGCTTAAGAGCGCGACAATAAAAATGCTTAAAAACATGGCGCTATTGAGTAAATGTAGTACGGCATGTAGTTTTGTTTTTAAAGAGATGTTTTGGTTTTTGATTACAGAGAATATCAACTTTCTGAAATTTTCGGCACCACCTTTGTTCCATCGAAACTGTTGTGAACGCGCGGCACTAATAACTACTGGTAATTCTGCTGGTGTTTCCACGCCCTCTAAGTATTTGAATTGCCATTGTTTGAGTTGCGCACGATAACTCAAGTCTAAATCTTCTGTTAAAGTGTCACCTTCCCAGTTACCAGCGTCCAAAATACAGGTTTTACGCCACACACCAGCTGTGCCATTAAAATTAATAAAATGACCGCTGCTATTGCGACCTACTTGTTCTAAAGTAAAGTGGGCATCTAATGCAAAGGCTTGTACTTTAGTTAAGATAGAATAATTACGATTCAGATGTCCCCAGCGGGTTTGCACCGCGCCAATCTTACTATTTTTGAAAAAAGGAATAGTGCGCTGAAGCCAATCTTTTTGAGGTAAAAAGTCAGCGTCAAAAATAGCGATGAACTCGCCTTTGGCAGTTGTAAGTCCCTCTTTTAGAGCACCAGCTTTAAATCCACTGCGACGCGCTCTGGTGATATGTACAATGTTTAATCCGATATCTTGGAGCGCACTTATATGAGTAGCAGTTGTGCTTAGGCTTTCATCTGTAGAGTCGTCTAAAACCTGAATTTCTAATTTGTCTTTAGGAGAGTCAAGCAATGTAATGTTATCCAACAAGCGTCGCATCACATACATTTCATTATAGACTGGAAGCTGAATGGTTACATAAGGCACTTCAGTTGCTTGAGATAGGTCAAATTTCGGACATTTGTTTTCTTTGTTTTGTGCAGTGATATAATTAAATAAGAGATTTAACATTGCCAAGGCATACATAAATATGAGTGCTAAGCAAAGTGAATATAGGATGATGATAATCGTAGTTGTAATTGACATTATTTAAAACTGTATTTGAAAATCCAACCTAATATTTTGAGGCCTGCCATTACAGTACCTTTGAAGGTTCCTGAAACCTTAGAAACTCCAATTCGGTTTCTGTATTTTACAGCAATTTCTGTATAACTGAGTTTTTGCTTTAGGACTTTTAACTGCATTTCAATCGTCCATCCATAGGTTTTATCCTTCATTTCTAGTGCTAAAAGCATATCGTATTTAATAGCTCTAAAAGGGCCTAAGTCACTAAACTTAGCACCAAACATCAATCTCATTAATGCACAGGCTAGCCAATTCCCAAAAACCTGCTGAGGTGTCATAGCGCCTTGCTCGCGAAGACCTTTTGTGCGTGTGCCAATTACAAAGTCGTAGTCTTCATTGATAATAGGGGCTACAATTTTGGTTAATTCTTCTGGATAATCGCTATAATCGCCATCGAGAAAAACAATAATATCGGGTTGATGCTTTTGTTTTGCGATATACTCCATTCCCTTTAGGCAAGCATAGCCATAGCCTTTTCGAGTTTCAGAAAGTACGGTTGCGCCAGCATTGCGCGCATTAATTTCGGTAGCATCCGTAGAAGTGTTACTTACGACAATAACTTCTTCAACGCTTTTTGGGATGTCGTTTATAACTTTCGCAATAGAATCCGCTTCGTTATAAGCAGGGATAATGACTTTTAGTGATGGCATTTGTATTTTGTGTTAGAGAACGATTTGTTTTGATACATAGCGTTGGTATTTTTTCTCAAATCAGCTGACCAAATTACAAAATACTAGCCTTTATTTGCGTTATAAATTATATTAAAACGCGATAATGCCAAGTTGCCAATTATGGGGTGTTGTTTTGTTGTTGTTGTTCTCGTTGTTGGTATTCCTTTTGTTGCGCAGGAACAATATGCTTGTCAAAATACCAAGAAGACCATTTGTCAAGTGTTAAAAAAATACCAATGCCTAGCGCTGTAATGATAAGCGTAACTAAAATGAGGTTTTTTTGTTTCCGTTTCGGGTCTATAGAGCATTGGTTTTGCTTTTTGCGATAGATATAAATCCCTAGTATACCAATAGCTACTGCTAGACTTCTTAATACCCACGAGCCTATGCCTAAGCTGCCATCTTCATTATAGAAAAAGTTGGCAAAAGAGATTGCATATATACCGCCCATAAGTCCAAAAGCAAAAAGAACAGCTGGAGCAACGCAGCAAAGTATACCGGCTAATCCTGCAGATGCAGCAAATTTAAACGCCCATTTAAATAGGTTGGGTTCTTGCTTGGAAGATGTCGCATTTGTTTTCATAATTTATGACTTTAGCTTTTAATTCTGTCGTATAAATTTAAAATACTTTCAAATGCAAGCTTTGTATCTGAATGTGTTTTTTATGGTTGTAAGATGATGGTGGCTATCATTAGCATGCTAGAGTAGTTCCTTTGGGCGAGAAGTGTTTCTCATCAATGGATGTGTTTAAAATAATATGCCTGTAAATCTTTGGCAGAAGCGCCAAACCATTTTTTGATATAAATAATCCAGAAGTGATATTGTAATTTCCAGATGCCATTGGTTTTATAACGTCTTGCAGATGTGGTTATAGAAGCTTTTTTAAGCACTGTAAAGTTATATTTATCATACAGTTTATTGATGAAGTTAATGTCTTCATAGATGACAAACTGCTCGTCAAACCCACCTAAATTTGTGAAAATTTGCTTGCTAACAAATAAACTTTGATCACCTCCTCTACATGCTCTATAATTAAATTGAGTTAGCCATCCTGCCAATTGCAGCCACCAATGGTTATGATCAAATTGCATTTTGAAACACCCAGCAAAATGATTTTTTTTTAAGGATATTAAAATAGATTCATCAAATCCTAAAGGCGGAAAACTATCCGCATGCAGAAAATAGAGTATGGTTCCACGTGCTACTTTTGCCCCAGCATTCATCTGTTTGGCCCGTCCTTTTGGCGCATTAAGTAGCACTAATTTATCCGTAAATTGAAGTTTTGAATCAGGCGGTTGTTTTGAGGTGAGTTGTGATTTGAGTATGTGCTGGGTGTTGTCAGAACTGCCACCATCAACTATGATTATTTCTAAAACTGCTTTTGTGATACTATGTGTGTTGAGATGCCGAATGAGTTGCAATATGGTCTGCTCTTCGTTATATACAGGGATAATGATTGAAATATTACTCATTCAGATTCCAGTTATAATCTTTAAACGTAATTTTTGTGTTTTTATCAATTGTAACGTCAGTGTAGCTGTTGATAAAATCAACTAAAGTGCTTTGGGTTGTAAAATCACTCCTGAACCAACTAAACAGTTTGGAAATCTGAATTTTAGTTGCAGTAATCGTATTTTCTGAAGAGTTGATAAACGCTTTTGTTGTCATCTCTAGTTGCTCGTCTAAATGGGTTGAAGTAAATGCGCTGTTGTGTAATTTAGGACAGGAAATGGAGGCGCAGTTTATGGCAAAATGAATGCGTGGCTCATTTAATTTTCTTAGAATATTGTGCTCAATATCATTTAATGATAGTGCTTTTCCATCGAGTGTTATAAATTTTTGACGCCACGGGTTTTTGATGGATTTGATACTCTTTATGGGGTAATTGTCAATAATTAATTTTATAGTAAATGCATTGTAAGCATTAATGTAAAATGCTAATACTTCTGCTTTAGACCAAGTTCTGTTTGGTTGGGCATTGGAGAGTTTTTCTAGGTATGAATGCAGTGGATAAGGATTAGACTTTATGGCTCTATAATTTACTTTTCCTGTTGTGCTTACATTTTCTTTAAGTAGTGTACTCCATGCTGAATGGTCAAAGGATTGGGCTTTAGTAAATCCTAGCATTAAAATAAATGTAAGCAATAGTATTTTTTTCATAAACGTGTTTTTATTTGAGTCGTAATGCCTTAAAGAACCTTAATCCTTTGGCTTTAAAATAGGCTAAATTTTTGTAGGACACCATTTTACTTTGAAATTATCCTAAGACTAAAGGTCTTTTTTTGCGCTGAATTAGATATAAAAAGCTGTTTTATTTAAGTAATTTCAAATAGAAAATGGTATTAGACAAAAGTGATGGGGTGTAAGTTAGCTATGCCGCCTTATAATGCGAAATTTACGACTGTAAAAACAGTTAAGGACTATTACTCTTTAGCAACAGCCACCGCCATCATAGTGAAATGTAGACTTACTGATATAAATATCATCTCTATTTAATTTAGATAGATTTTCGGCGGTTTTATCACAAATTGCTAAAGGTTGGTTTTTTAAGAGTATATGTCCTGCTTTATCGTCATAGAAATCTTTGTCTCCGAAGTATATTGCTGCTTTTCCAGTAAAAACACATGGACCATCTTCTGGTACAGGGTCTTTAATAGCGGCAACTTCTATAGATTCGATATAAATCAATTCGTCTGTTGGATAGTGTTTAGGGTCTAAAATACGATACGGTTTCCTAGCTCTTATTTCTATAGTTCCAAATCCGGCATTTGTTAGCAATTTTACGTATGTAGCAATCGGCAAACTACCACTCAAACAAAGTGCTCTAAGACGTTCGTCATTTCGCAGCGTAGCATTCATGGGTTGTTCGCAAGTTGGGTCGCTCATAACTAAACGTCCATGCGGTTTTAGTACGCGATACATTTCTGCAATAGCTTTTTTTAATTCTTCAGCTTTAAAAATATTAAATAGACAATTTTGTGCCGCAACATCAATGCTATTATCTTCAACAGGAAGATGAAGTGCATCGCCTTTTTTAAGAGTGACAAATTCACGTTTAAACCATGGGTTTTGCGCCTCAGCTTCTATGAAATTTTTGCGAGAAGCTTCGAGCATTTCATCCACAATATCAACACCAATAACACCGTCTTTTTGACGTGAGAAGTAAGCAAATTGTAGCAGTTCCATACCTCCTCCAACACCAACGTATAAAATTCTTGGGGTATTGGTAAGGTCGCGCGCATGAACAGTACTTCCACAACCATAATTCATGTTTTGCATGATTTTAGGGATTTTTAACTCTGGTAATTCCCAAATAGGATTGGTCGTGCAGCATAATCCGACGTCTGGTGTTATTGCAGCCGCTTTGTAAATGTTTTTTGTTGTCTCTAAATAGCTCATAATAGGTTGATCTAAAGTGTTGGGCGTAAATTTAAGTGCTGCTTTTTTTGGAACACCTTAAATAATTGGATTATAAATCTTTTATCAATGCCTTAAATATTGTAATCATATGGGGTTCTGCCTTTTCAGCCATTTTAATAATTTCTGCAATATTTACAGGTGCTAGATTATCTGGGTCGCATTCATCGGTAAGAACTGATATTGCTGCTACTTTTAATTTTAAATGATTGGCAACAATGACTTCAGGAACTGTACTCATTCCAACCGCATCTGCACCAATAAGTTTGAGCATGCGATATTCTGCTCGTGTTTCTAATTGCGGTCCAACGACGCTTGCATAAACACCTTTATGGAGTTTAATGTTATGCATTTTTGCAATAGCTTCAAAGGCTAAATTTAAAGTGTTATCGTATGGTGTACTCATATCTACAAAACGTTCGCCTAATGTTTCAACACCTTTAAAGGCTAAAGGCGAACTTCCTTGTAAGTTGATGTGATCATCAATGAGCATTAATTCGCCCTTTTTAAAGGTGGTGTTAATGGCGCCAGATGCATTTGAAACCAATAGGGTTTTAATGCCTAATTGCTGCATTATACGCACTGGATAAGTGATGTCTTGCAGCGAATAACCTTCATATAAATGAAAACGGCCTTGCATGACGATAATCTTTTTGCCTTCTAATGTGCCATAGATTAATTTGCCCTTGTGAAATTCAACAGTTGCTGTTGGAAAGTTTGGAATATGATTATAGCTCACTTTAGTAATGATGTCTATTGTATCAATAAGTTTGCCTAAACCTGTTCCAAGGATGATTCCTACTTCTGGATTATCAAATCCTTTGGCTTTTAAATATGCTACAGTTTCGTTTATACGTGTTGTCATGTTATCAATTGTTTTAATTCTGGATAGACTTTAAAATCCGCAAAGGTATCAATATCATTTAATTCGTCTAATAGGTGTACATCATGATTTTCTAAATCCTGCATAGTCGCTTTAAACACGGTATCTGTTCCCCAGTTTTTATTTTGAAATATGTTTGAATATAAATTGGTCATTCCGATTAAGTAATAGCCACCATCCAAGGCAGGTCCAATGGTGATGTCATGTGTGTCCAGAGCTTTTAGAGCATCTTTAATATGCTTTGCTCTTAAATCTAAGAGATCGCTGCCAATAATAATGACTTTGTTATAGTTTTTTTTAAAGGCAGATTTGAACGCATCTAGCATCCTTAGGCCAAGATCACTGCCTTGCTGTTGATGTTTTTGGAAATGATGAGAAGACCACATGTCATTCTCTCTAATGGTAACGGAATAATACACGGCTTTATCAATGTCTAGTTGTAAAAGGATGTCATGTGTATGGTGCAGTAGATATTCATAGACTTTTAAGGCATTGGCTTTACCAATAGTTTTTGCTAACCGGGTTTTTACCTTTCCCAATTCTGGATTCCTTGTAAAAACCATTATCAAATCTTTACTCATATACTTTCTGTCCTTTGGTTAACCATCGACTCCATTCTTTAGAGAAGACGTGTACGTTTTCTGTAGGTTTATTGTGTGCGTCATAAACTTGAAAACCTTTGTTTTTCCATTCAAAAATACCGCCATATAAGTTATGGACGTTGGTGTATTGATCTGCTTGAAGTTGTTTTGCAATGGTCTCGGATCGTATTCCTAAAGAACAATAGACTACAATCATTTGATTTTTATTTGGTATCAAATGTCGTACTTGATTAATGTTAAAATACTCATAATCTATAAAGATAGCATTTTTAATATGGCTAGTGTCATATTCCTTTTGGGCTCTTACATCTAGAATTACTGCTTTGGTTTTTGGCATTGCTAATTCCTGAGCACTGATATACGGTACACTCTCATCGTTATATTGCTTTAATAGTGCGTTCAAATCATTTTGAGCATAAAGTAATGGCGTTAACAAAAGGCATAAGAGTAAGAGTTGTTTTGGATTCATAAGATGCTGGTATTATGTTACTGTGCCTTGACAGCTGCTTCCAGAACCCGCTGTACAACCATAACAATGTTGTGAAATTATGATATCTCTATTGTTGAGAATTTCTGAGTTGTAAGTGCTTATATGCTTAGTTTTAGAGGCGACTTTAAGGCCGAGCATTTGATTAAAGTCACAATCATACAACCAACCATCCCAACTTACCGAAATCGTATTGGTACACATCACATTTGCTACCGCGGTAGCGTTATAAGCTTCTACCAAACTGTACATGTAATCTTCGTAATTTTCTGAAGCAATAAGATAATCTAAAAAGCGACTAATGGGTAGGTTTGTAATTGCAAATAAAGCATGAAAATGAATGCCGAAATCTTGTAGTAGTGCGGATTTAAAATCCTGCTCCATGGCGCTTTGGTTTCCTGGTAAGAATGCTCCAGACGGATTGTAAACCAAATCTAGTTTTAATTCACTTCCAGGAATACCATAGCCTACATCATTTAACATCTTTAGTGCTTTTATGGAGTTGTTGAAAACACCCTCTCCACGCTGTTTATCGGTTTTTCCTCTTGTCCAGTGCGGCATTGAAGACACCACATGAATATTATGTTTCTTGAAAAACTCAGGCAGATCACGAAAACGTTTATGTGACGTGATAATGGTTAAATTCGAGCGTACAATAAAATCTTTAATACCAACTTTAGAAGCTTCTTCTACAAACCATCGAAAATTAGGATTCATTTCTGGAGCGCCACCAGTAAGATCTAGGGTGTGCGCACCAGTTGCTTTAATAACCGCAATGCACTGTGTCATCGTCTTTCGTGTCATGATTTCCTTTCGGTCAGGACCTGCATCTACATGGCAATGTTTGCACACTAGATTACACATGTAACCTACATTGATTTGTAAAATTTCTAATGGTTTTGGCTTGAGAGGAAATTGGTTTGTTTCCGCTATTTTAGTCTTAAAAGTAGGAAGCTCGCCGTTTTGGAAGATACCACCAGATAGGATCTCCAATTGACGTTTAGAATTTGCTAATGCACTGTCTCTTTTTTTGAGAGATTTCATTTTCATTCCTACTTTTTTTATAAGCCACCTCTTAGAGGTCTAATTTGTTTACTTTATTCATCATCTGAACGCCATGGACTAAGGTTGCCCCTCCTTTAATAGCAGCACCAACATGTATAGCTTCCATCATTTCTTCTTTGGTAATTCCGCGTTCTAATCCATCTTTGGTATAGGCATCAATACAATATGGACATTGTTCTGTATGGGCTACAGCTAAAGCGATTAATGATTTTTCTCGGGCAGTCAAAGCGCCAGATTCAAATACTTTTCCGTAGTATTCAAAAAACTTATTTCCAAGTTCTTCGCTCCATTCTGTGATGTTTCCAAATTTTTTTAAATCCTTTGGGTCGTAATAGGTTTTTTGCATAAGATAGACGTCGTTATTTTTAAGACGAGAAATTATAAAAAAGATTACAATAAACCTTTTAAAAAACCGAAAATCCTAAGCTTTATATGAATTTAGGTGTATAAAGCAAAGAAGATTAGTGTGTTAACTGTTCAAAAAACCGTTTGTAAAATGAGATTTGTAAGCGCGTCCTATCGGAATGATATGATGGGTGTTGAGGTGAATCTGATTGCTCGAAATTTTTTCCAAATGTTGCGTATTTACAATGTAAGATTTGTGAACTTGATAAAAGTGTGGACCTAATTTTTGTAACCAATGTTTAAGACTATCTGTACTCAAGTATGTTTTTTGTTTGGTTACAACCTCCGAGTAATCTGCATCTGATTTAATGAATAAAATTGCTTCAGAACTTATTTTAAAAATATCATAACCCGATTTAATAAAGAATGCCGTCTGTAATTCTTCTTCTTTTTTTGCGAGGGTTGCATTGGAAGTCACTAACTCGTTACTTTTGGTAACTGCTTGTACAAAACGTTGAAACGAAATAGGTTTGAGTAAATAGTCTACAACATTAAACTCGTAACTTTCCAAAGCATAATCAGAAAATGCAGTCGTAAGGATAATTTGGGGCGAATCTTTAAGGGTTTTTAAAAATTCTAAACCAGAAATTTTTGGCAAATGAATATCTAAAAAAATCAAATCAATAGTATGTTCTTGCAAAAAAGGAATGGCTTCTAGCGCATTAGAAAATGTAGCTTTCAATTCTAAGGTTACAATATCTCCAATGTATTTTTGTAAAATACGTTGCGCTGGTGGTTGGTCTTCTATAATAATACAAGTTCTAAGCATATGTAGTACGATGAGATTTTAATTGTAGTTCTAAAGTCACCTTATAAATATTGTTTTGTGATGTGATTAGAAGATGGTGGGCTTTAGGATAAAGTAAATGGAGTCGTTTTTTTACATTTTCTAGCCCAATACCTTTAGATAAATGGTCGTTATTGGCATTTGGTAAAAAACTATTTTCACAACCAAATTGAAGTAATCCATTGTCATCAACAGTTAGGGTAACATCGATATTAATATTATCGGTTTGACTGGCACTACTATGTTTAAAAGCGTTTTCTATAAACATAGAAAGGATTAAAGGCGCAATATAAAAGGTTTCCGATTTTGTAGCTGCCGAGAAGCTTACCTTTCCCCGTGTTTCAATATGCAGTTCATTGAGTGCTGTAAAATGTTTGATGTGTTCAATTTCTTTTGATAAGGGCACAAAATTTTCTTTGCAATCATAAAGCATATAACGTAAAACTGAAGCTAATTCTAAAATAATAGTGGGTGTTTTTGGAGAGTTTTCTATGGCGTAGGCATATAAATTATTGAGGTTATTAAATAAAAAATGCGGATTGATTTGTGACTTTAAAAAGCGCAATTCACTTTCCTGAACCGTATGTTGTAACGTTTCTATCTGTCCGTGTTTTTGAATGGCATCCCAAGCCATCTTAAAACTGACCATAATAAAAATAATAGGAAATATTTCTAACAAGGTATAGAAGAAGTTAGAGATGTGATGCGCGCGTTTATCATCGAAAAATAGTTGCTCTAAAACAAATTCTTCCATAAAATATGAAACTACAAATACGAGAATTAAACCCAGATAAAATTTAAAATAATGATATTTATAAAAGTATTTAGGTATAAGAACGTAGCTAATGAAGCTGGCAGCTACTGTATAGTATAAGAAAAATCCAAGCATATACCATTCAAAATCGGGGCGATGCTTATCAAAAGAGTAAAAGAAGAACAAAATCATCAGAAAGACCAATTGGAACAAAAGTTCTTTGAGTGTTTTGTTGTTTTTAAACCATTTCATAATGCAAAATTAAAGTATTCTATGCAATTTCCTTTTTTTATCTGTCATCAGCTCAATTTATCATCTCAACGACAAGAATTTGATGCTTAGATGCTTGTTGCTGTTTAAAGGAATATAATGGTTGTTTGGAGATTTTTTTTTTAAAAGAAGAATACTTAGCGCATTTTTGAATTATAAAATTAAGTTTGTATTCATGAAGCATTATATCGTAACGATTTGTACAGTTTTGTTTGGTATGTTTTTGGTCTCGGCGCAAGAGGGAGAACTAATTATAAGAGGAAATGTTGTGGAGCTTGGAAGCAATTTGCCTGTAGAATTTGCAACAGTTTTAATAGCAGATAAAACTACAAAAAAACCTATTAATGGAACTACAACAGATGAAAAGGGACAATTTCAGATAACAACTACGGCATCCAATTTTTATATAGAAATTAGTTTTATAGGGTTTAAAAAGAAAACAATAGAAGATTTTAAGGTCATTAAAGGACGTGTTAATCTTGGTGCAATTGGAATTGAAGAAAACTTAGCCGAATTGGATGAGGTGATGATAAGGGCTGAAAAATCACAAACCGTATTTAAATTAGATAAGCGCGTATTTAATGTTGGTACAGATTTGAGCAGTACAGGAGCCAGTGCTTTAGAAATTCTAAATAATGTGCCATCTGTAGATGTTAATATCGAAGGAGAAATTAGTTTGCGAGGAAGTCTGGGTGTTCAAATTTTAATTAATGGAAAACCATCGGTATTGGCGAGTGACGAAGGCGGAAATGCTTTAGGAAGTATTACTGCAGATATGATTGAGAGCATTGAGGTTATCACTAATCCCTCAGCAAAATATGAGGCTTCAGGAACGTCGGGTATCATAAATATTATTATGAAGAAAACTGAAAAACGCTGTTTAAATGGTGCTATTACATTAAATACGGGCGTACCAAATAATCATAGCATTGGTTTGAGTTTAAATCGTCGTACAGAAAAGTTTAATTTATTTAGCCAAATCGCTTATGGTAAACGTACGTTTCCGAGGATATCGGAGAGTAGAAGCTATAACAAAATAACGGAGACCTTATTAAGCACTGATGGCGATAGAGATAAAAATGAAAATTTTTTCAATGTAATTTTAGGTACAGATTACCATATTAATAAAAATAATGTGGTAACACTATCTGGGTATTATGCTTTTGAAAATGAAGAGGATACTGCTGTGCAAATGTATGATTTTAGAGATGCTACAGATGAACTAACAAGCTCATGGCGCCGCGAGGAGTCCACAACAGCAACTAATCCGAAATGGCAATATGAATTACAGTATAAAAAAGATTTTGACAGTCATAAAGAGCGCAATTTACTATTTAGTGCCTTGGGGTCATCCTTTGGGAAAGATAAAACATCAGCGTTTACAGATACCACAATTTTTGGGGAGAATCTAGATATGCTACAACGCGCGCTAACAGATTTTGCGGAATATGAATATACATTCAAGTTAGATTATACACATCCGTTTAATAATAAAGTAATGTTAGAAACAGGTGCACAATATGTGATTAATGACGTGTCAAATGATTATGAGGTATTGGATTTCACAAATGCTATTTGGGAAGTTAATGACACATTTACAAATGTATTTGATTATAATCAAGATGTTTTGGGGCTATATGCAACTCTAGGATATGAAGGTGAGAAATGGGGTGTAAAGGGTGGTCTGCGCTTAGAACATACCAGCCTAAAAACGGAATTGGAAAATACAGGAGAAAAAAACGATCAAGATTATACCAATATGTTTCCAAGTATTCATACATCTTATAAACTTACCGATGATGTGTCTTTGCAAGCAGGCTATTCTAGACGTATTTATAGACCAAGTTTGTGGAATTTAAATCCATTTGTTTCTTTTAGTGATAATTTTAATTTGTCTACAGGAAACCCAAATCTACAACCAGAGTTTACCGATTCTTATGAGATAACAAGTATAGTAAAGTATACTAAAGGTGCTTTTAATTTTGGGGTGTACCATAGAAATACCGATGATGTGATTGAGCGTATTTCTCAAATTGTTGAATCAGATACAGATAGTGCTGATGACACCACTAATGACACCGAGGCGAATGTAATTCTAACAAAACCAGAGAATGTAGGTAGCAATCGTTCTACCGGAATAGAATTGAATGCCAAATATAATCTAACAAATTGGTTAAGCTTTACAGCAGATGTAAACTATAATTATTTTAGTAGAACAGGGCAGTTTGAGGAACAAAACTTTGATTTTAACGGCAACCAATGGTCTTCTAGAATGGTCAGTAAAATCAAATTACCAGCAGATTTTAAAGTAGAAATTACAGGAAAATATCGTTCAAAGTATCAAGATGTTCAAAGTGAAGTTGATGATAACATATATATGGATTTTGGTATGCGCAAGAAATTGATGAAAGGACGACTAAATTTGAATTTAAGCGTGAGAGATGTGTTTGCATCGCGCATTAGAAGTGCAGTAATAGACCAAGACAGTTTTAATAAATACACCTATAGTAAACGCGGCCGTTTTATAACATTTGGAATTAGTTATGGTTTTGGTAAAGGTGAAGCTATGGAGTTTTCTGGACAAAAACGTTTTTAACAGCAAAGCACTACAGGAATACTATAAGATAACACGAAAATAGGATAACTCAATTTTTGGATTGAGCTGTTAGCGATGCTGCTACTACACTTTATAAAACTAACCATTACAGCTCAAATAGACAGTATTAACGATGTTCCAGACGTTTAAGGAGCTTAACATATAGATTAATAAATATTTTATATGCTTTTGCTCTGTCTTTCTACCAAGCCCTTTTTGATACCATGAACACATGATTAACAATCCAAGTTTAGGTCAGTCGAAATAGGTAATGGATGGGATAGTTCAAGCTATTTATAGTTCTTCTATGTTCAGTTATAATTACCTTTAGCTCAAAAAATATAAAAGAATGAATAAAAAATACGGCATTAAAATGTATTTTAACCCAAGTTTAGGTCAATCGGAAAATCACAAACAACATATTAAAATGAAATTACAAGATAAAATATTCCCAAGAGAAGCAAATAACAATTACAATGGTAGTAAAATAGCATTTTACACATTGGTGGGTATTGCAGTAGTATTTTTTTTTCGTTCCATTATACACTTTCTAGCTCCCGATAGCGGAGTGCAAATGATTGCTTCAATCACAAAATTTGAAGGTAATCCAGACCCGAATAGAATTGTCTATATGTTTAGTGCGCTTGGTGGAGCAATGCAATTAATTATGGTAATTCTATACGGGATAATCCTTTTTCGGTATCGAAATTTGATTCCCTTGATGTTTGTGTTATTACTTGTAGAAACAATATTTAGACAAATTGTAGCATTTATTCATCCTCTAACACCAATTTACTTTGAGAGTAAACCTCCAGGAACTTATGTAGATTTGCCTTTATTTATTATTTCTATACTAATGATATACCTTTCAACAAGAACACCAAATGCACTTAGTAACGAAAAGCTTGAGAAGCCAAACACCTAAAGCAGTAACCCTTAATGTCGGCTAAATGTCGTTACTGTATTTATTGAGATACATGGCAATAGTTTAGAGACATAACTAAAATAAAAAAAATGATAAAATACACATTAGGCATTCTTATAACATTATATGCTTGCAATATTTGTTTAGCGCAACAAAAACAGGATACTTTATACCAAAGGCTTGACAAGGTTCCCGTTTTTGGGTTAAGTTATTTTAACTATGGTAATTCCGATTTTGAATCACCTATTGGTACTGGGGAAGCTAAAATGCAGGAAATGGGAGCAATGTTTCAGTACATAAAGCAACTAAAAAATAAAAAATGGCTTCTGGCGAACAAGCTATTATACACTTATTTTAAATATGATGCTAAAAGTGCATTTAATGGTTTTGATATAAATGAAAATTTTCATTCCATTTCCTATTCACTTGGTGTAATCAGAATTTTGCCAAAAAGGTGGAAGTTAATAGTGTTATTATCTCCTACGCTTGCATCTGACTTCCAAGAGTCTTTAAGTCGTAATGATTTAATCTCACAAGGCTCAATAATCGCTACCAAGCGAGCGAGCCCCTATTTTGAATATGGTTTTGGATTGACATATACGACAAGATTTGGGAATCCTACGGTCTTACCCTTGGTAAATCTAACCTATAAAAAAGGGGATTGGCATACCAAAGCTGTGCTTCCTGCCTATATTACGCACTATTATGTGTTCAATGAAAATACAAAATTAGGCTTTAGGGTAGCTGCCTATGGAAACCTATATAATGCAACTATAGAAAATAATTCTACTGCTTTTGAGTTGAATAGAGTAGGGTATTCACGTATCAATATAGGACCTGATTTTCAGACAAAATTATTTAGAGACTTTTACATGAACCTTGGCGCAGGAATTTCAACAAGAAACGTTTTAGAGATTCAAGACGATGATTTAAATACTATTATTGATGTAGACGTGGATGAAAAATTCTTCTTTAATATAGGTGTTAAACTCTTAAAATAAATGAGGAATTGTAGGAAAATAAAAACTACTGCGATAAATGTTTAAAATAAAGGATAAGCATTAAAAAAAACAGACTAGACCTTTAGATAGACTAATAAAAATGAAAATCACATAAGATAAACTTAATGAAACGAGATATAATTATCATAAGGTGAAAAATAATGACACCAAAGAACAATAAAGGATAAAAAACAGTGGGGAGGCTATTATCACGATGGTGGAGGTTTAAGGTATTTACCTCCTGAGTTATACTTGAAATTAGAAGATTATACAGGTGCATTACGATACTTTAATTGGTTTCAAAAAAAATTCCTGAAGACAGACAGTGGTTCTCCAATCTTTCTTTTTGAATGGGCTATTACTTTTGTATTGATTTTTAAGGATGATATTACCATCAATAGCATCATAGCGCTGTTCGATTACAATTAGTGGGGGATGTTTTATTTCGTTAATCAATTAAGTTAAAATACTTCCAATACAACTATTAATCTTTGGTTGAGGTATAGTTTTTCTTTTGCGGTGTTTCAAATAGAAAATGCTATACATTAAAAATCCAGCTTCTTCTAGTTCTGTTAATTTTGCCATTTTAAGCAATGGTAAATGTGACTTGCGTTGTTTAACGCGGGGAGATATACAAATAATTTTACCCGTGTTTCACTGATAAGTGTAACTATTTATCTCGTTAATATAGATGCGGGTAAAATAAAAGGAGGTGAGTTCTTAAATTTTTTTCATAGGGCCATTTTATTATTGCTATTGGTAAAGGTTTCTTGTTTAGTTTTCAAAGGTTTTTTACCGGCACATCGCCTCAAATACTTGCAAAAAAAAAGAGGTTTCTCAGTTGAGAACCTCATAGGTATTTATACATATTGTACAAATTCGAATTATTTAATAAAAAGCTAAAACTATATTGTTTCATTCAACACAATACCTTACTTTTGAAACTTTATGATAAGAAAAAGTTAATTTTTATGAAAAAACTATCTCTAATATGTTTTACACTTTTTAGTGTTTTAACTTACGGTCAGATTCTAGAGCCTGTAAAATGGACGTTCGATTCAGAAAAGATTTCTGAAAATGAATATGAACTCAAATTCATTGCTTCTATTGAAGACCAGTGGGCAATTTATTCACAATTTGTAGATGAAGGAGGACCAGTCCCAACGATGTTTGAATTTGAAGACAATGATGCCTATACCCGTATAGATAAAGTAGTAGAGAATGAAGAGAATAAAGTGACCAAACAAGACCCTGTGTTTGACATGGTAGTGTCTAAATTTTATAACAAAGCCGTCTTTACTCAAAAAGTGAAATTAAACGGAAAATCAGCAACAATTAAAGGGCAATTGTCGTTTATGACTTGTGATAATACACGCTGTTTACCTCCGGCAGATGAGACTTTTGAATTTAATTTAGGAGAAAGTAAATCGAATAACGCAGCCTTAGGTGGAAATCAAATTTTGGAGCCAGTAAAATGGACAATGACCTCGACTAAGGTTAATGACCAAGAGTATGATTTAACGTTTAAAGCGAATATAGAAAAAAAATGGGCTGTATACTCTCAGTTTGTTGAAGAAGGAGGACCACTACCAACACGTTTGGTTTTTGATGAAGCGGATAAAGGTTATGAGTTGGTTGGAACTACAAAAGAACTGGATGACAATAAAGTTACGCAACACGATCCTGTATTTGATATGACAGTAACTAAGTTCTATAATCAAGCGACATTTGTACAGCGCGTTAAAGTAACCTCAGAGGCGTTTACGATTAACGGAAACTTAGAGTACATGACTTGCGATGCGGAGAAGTGTGTCTTTATGCCAGATAATCCGTTTAAATTTAATTATACCAATTCTGGAGGATTAGTCTTAGAAGGGCAAGCAGCAGAAACCAATGTAGCTGTTAATAATGAAGATGTAAACAAACAGTTGTATGGCATGCTGCCCAGTGAATTGCAAGCTCCTGAATCTGAAATTAAAAAAGGGAATTCTTTATGGAAAATTTTTGGCTTAGGGTTTCTTGGAGGCTTAATTGCTTTATTAACACCTTGCGTTTTTCCAATGATTCCTTTAACCGTAAGTTTCTTTACAAAGAAAGGAGATCAAGACAAAGGTTCTGGTGTTTCAAAAGCAGTGCTTTATGGATTCTTTATTTTAGCAGTATATTTAATTTTAAGTGTACCATTCCATTTATTAGATTCTGTAAACCCAGATATATTAAACGAGATTTCTACCAATGTATGGCTTAATGTGATTTTCTTTGCGATATTCTTATTTTTTGCGTTTTCATTTTTCGGATATTATGAGTTGACATTGCCGTCCAGCTGGACAATGAAAACAACAAAAGGAGAAAATGTAGGAGGTATCGTTGGTATATTTTTCATGGCATTAACATTAGCCATTGTATCTTTTTCTTGTACAGGGCCAATTTTAGGGTCATTATTAGCAGGGTCATTATCTGCGGATGGTGGGGCATGGCAATTAACCGCAGGAATGGCTGGGTTTGGCGTGTCTCTTGGTTTGCCGTTTGCACTATTTGCAATGTTTCCTAGTATGCTAAATTCATTGCCAAAATCTGGTGGATGGTTAAATACAGTAAAAGTTGTGCTAGGATTTGTAGAATTAGCATTAGCGTTTAAATTCTTGTCAAATGCAGACCTTGTAAAGCATTGGGGTATTTTGAAAATAGAAGTTTTCTTAGGCTTGTGGATTATCATTTTTGCTGGATTAGCATTGTACCTGTTTGGTAAAATTAAGTTTCCACATGATTCTCCAATTAAAAAATTATCATTCTCAAGAATTTCTTTAGCTGTTTTAATTGCTGCATTTACAATTTATTTAGCTTCTGGATTTAGAGTGAATAAAGAAACAAATACCTTTACATCATTAACCTTGTTAAGCGGATTAGCGCCACCTGTAGGATATAGCTTTTTGTATCCAAGTGATTCTCCAAATGCCTTAAAATCGTTCAAAGATCTTAAAGAAGGTATAACACATGCACAAAAAGTTGGTAAGCCTATTCTTTTAGATTTTACTGGATACGCTTGTGTAAATTGTAGAAAAATGGAAGAACATGTTTGGCCAATTGAAGCTATTGATAAGATGATTAGAGAAGAATACGTGCTCATATCTTTATATGTAGATGATAAAAAAGAACTGCCAACAGATGAACAACATACGGTAAATAGAGTAAATGGAGGAACACGTCAACTGGAAAATTATGGTCATAAATGGGCGCATTTCCAAACCGAGTATTTCCAAATCAACTCGCAGCCATATTATGTGTTATTAAGTTCAGATGGAAAACAAGTACTTAATAGACCTGTGGGATATACTCCAGATCAAGATGAATACGCGAAATTCCTCCAGGAAGGTTTAGACGCATTCAAAAATAAATAGAGTGGTTGATAATTTTCATCACGAGTTTTTTGGAATTGGTATTCAAAATGGAAAGACACCCGAAAATTTAGGTGTACTGTGGCGTTCGGCACAAAATCTTGGCGCTAGTTTTATTTTTACTATCGGTAATCGCTATGCCAAACAAGCTTGTGATACGCATAATGCAGTTAAAGCAATGCCTTATTTTCATTATGATACTTTTGATGATTTTTATCTAAATTTACCTAAAGGTGCCCGACTTGTTGGTGTAGAAATTGATGATAACGCACAGGATTTGGAAACGTTTCATCATCCAAGACGCTGTGTGTATTTGTTAGGAGCAGAAGACCATGGTTTGTCAAAAATGGCGATTGAGAAATCACATTTATTAATAAAATTCAATTCACAGTATAGCTTAAATGTGGCCGTTGCTGGAAGTATTGTAATGTATGATAGAGGAATTGCCAAACCAAGAACGTAACTTTGCAGAAAAATAAATATATGCATAAAGCAGGTTTTGTAAATATTGTCGGAAATCCAAACGTTGGAAAGTCCACCTTAATGAATGCTTTTGTAGGAGAGAAGCTGTCCATAATAACCTCTAAAGCACAGACAACGCGTCATCGTATTTTAGGGATAGTTAATGGCGATGATTTTCAGGTGGTGTTGTCAGATACACCAGGAATTATAAAGCCAGCCTATGAACTTCAAGAGTCCATGATGGACTTTGTGAAGTCTGCCTTTGAAGATGCTGATGTTTTGGTATATATGGTTGAAGTAGGAGAAAAGACACTTAAGGATGAAGCGTTCTTTAAAAAAATTACTACAGCCAAGATTCCAGTGCTTCTACTCTTAAATAAAATTGACAGTTCTAATCAAGAACAGTTAGAGGAACAAGTTTTGTTATGGTCAGAAAAAGTTCCAAATGCAGAGATTTTTCCAATTTCTGCCTTAGAAGGATTTCAAGTAGAAACGGTTTTTAATCGAATTATAGAATTATTGCCAGAATCGCCACCTTTTTATCCGAAAGATCAATTGACAGATAAGCCAGAACGCTTTTTTGTGAATGAAAAGATTAGAGAAAAGATTTTAATGCATTACAAAAAAGAGATTCCTTATGCCGTTGAAGTTGATACCGAAGAGTTTTTCGAAGAGGAAAAAATCATTAAAATTCGTTCTGTAATTATGGTAGAGCGCGAGACGCAGAAAGGCATTCTTATTGGACATAAAGGTTCTGCTTTGAAACGCGTGGGCGTAGAAGCTCGTAAAGATTTGGAAAAATTCTTTGATAAAAAAATTCACTTAGAATTATATGTTAAAGTGAATAAGAATTGGCGAAGTAACCAAAAGCAACTTAAGCGTTTTGGTTACAATCAGAAATAGATAGCATTTTTTGAATATACAAACAATGTAAAGTGGGGTAAAATTCAAATCATTTTGAACTGAATTTTTGGGGCATAACTCATTAATAATAAAGGAAGCAAATCCTATTGTGCTGTAATGTAAAACTCTAATCTAATACTCACTACGTTACGTAGAGATGATCTGCTTTTTTAAAATAAAGGAAATACAGTTTTTTAAAATAGGAAATCTTACCTTTGTGCCCAATTTATAGGATATGAGTAATATAGTAGCTATAGTAGGAAGACCAAATGTAGGGAAATCAACATTTTTCAATCGTTTAATACAACGTAGAGAAGCTATTGTTGATGCTGTTAGTGGTGTCACAAGAGATCGTCATTATGGAAAAAGTGACTGGAACGGAAAAGAATTCTCTTTAATAGATACAGGAGGATATGTCGTAGGAAGTGATGATATTTTTGAGTCTGAAATAGACAAACAAGTAGAACTCGCTATTGATGAAGCAGATGCTATCATTTTTATGGTAGATGTAGAGAATGGAGTTACAGGAATGGACGAAGATGTAGCCAATCTTTTAAGACGTGTAGATAAATCCGTGTTTCTTGTTGTAAACAAGGTAGACAATGCAAAACGCGCTGAAGATGCTGTAGAGTTCTATGCCTTAGGATTAGGAGATTACTATACCATTGCCAGTATTAATGGGAGTGGTACAGGAGATTTGCTAGATGCTGTTGTGGCAGCTTTGCCAGAAAAGGAAGATGCTGAAGAAGAAGAATTGCCTAGGTTTGCAGTAGTTGGTCGTCCAAATGCTGGAAAATCATCATTCATTAATGCTTTAATTGGAGAAGAGCGTTATATCGTTACCAATATTGCTGGCACCACAAGAGACGCTATAGATACTAAGTATAATCGTTTTGGTTTTGAATTTAACCTAGTAGATACAGCGGGTATTAGAAGAAAATCTAAAGTCAAAGAAGATTTAGAGTTCTATTCTGTAATGCGAAGCGTTAGAGCTATTGAACATAGTGACGTATGTCTATTGGTGGTTGATGCTACAAGAGGCTTTGATGGTCAAGTTCAAAATATATTTTGGTTGGCAGAACGTAACAGAAAAGGTGTCGTTATCTTAGTCAATAAGTGGGACTTAGTAGAAAAAGATAATAAGACAACTAAGGCATTTGAAAAACATATCAGATCACAAATTGAACCTTTTACAGATGTGCCAATAGTGTTTATTTCTGCAATGACAAAGCAGCGTATCTACAAAGCTATAGAAACTGCAGTTGAGGTTTATAAAAATAGAAGTAAGCGCATTAAAACAAGTGCGTTGAATGAAGTCCTATTGCCAATTATTGAGCACAATCCGCCTCCAGCATACAAAGGAAAATATGTAAAAATCAAATACATTATGCAATTGCCTACACCTCAGCCGCAATTTGCGTTCTTCTGTAATTTGCCGCAATATGTAAAAGATCCTTACAAACGTTTCTTGGAAAATAAACTAAGAGAACATTTTGATTTTCATGGTGTTCCAGTAACAGTTTATATGAGGAAAAAATAGATTTTGTGTTTTTTAAGAAATTTTGTGCTAAATTTCTGTTATTTTCGATTTTTTAAATACAACGAATAACCCTTTTCTACTAAATGAAGAAATTAATGGTTACAATTCTTCTTGTTGTTTCAGCGAGAAGTGTATTTTCTCAATCCAAAAATTATAAAATATCAGGTGTTGTTAAGGATGCAGAAGGTTTGTCTTTAGAGTATGCAACAATACATTTGGAGCGTGTAAAAGATAGTATTTTAGTTACTTATACAATTTCAGACAAGGACGGTAATTTTGCTCTGGAAGAAAAAACGGCGGATCAAAGTTTAAATCTTTTTGTTTCCTATGTGGGGTATAAAACCCATGTTCAAAATGTAAGACTGTCACGGCCAAGTATTAATCTCGGTAATATCAATCCGCAAACGGATACTAATACGTTAGATGAAGTGCTTATTACATCTAGAGCTCCAATTACCATTAAACAAGATACTTTATAGTTTAATGTCAAATCCTTTAAAACCAAAAAAGATGCTACAGTTGAAGATTTGCTTAAAGAATTGCCAGGAGTTGAAGTTGATAACGATGGGAAGATTTTAGTTAATAGCAAAAATGTTAACAAGATATTGGTCAACGGAAAACCTTTTTTCGGAGATGATCCCACAATTACTATACGAAACCTAACCAAAGATATTATAGATAAATAAAATAAAGATTACAGATACAAAAACCAAAATCTGAAGCCTTTGCTGGTGAGCAAAGGAGTAAGGAGAATAAAACTATAAATATTACCATAAAGGAAGAAAATAACATAGGTGTTTTTGGTAGATTAGTCGCGGGATCAGGAACTAAAGGGTGCTATGAGTTTGCAGGAATGTTCAATTATTTTGATAATGATAAGCGCTTAAGTATTCTATCAGGAGGAAATAATACAAATTCTCCAGGTTTTAGCTTTGGAGAGATAAAAAAGATGTTTGGTGGAGGTTATTCCATGTCTAGTAATGATGCTTTTACTATTGAGGGTCGTTCATTTGGAGGCGGACAAGGAATATATTCTTCTTTGATTAAGGCGATTTCCAAGTATTCATAATAGTATCTAAGCAGATGTTTACACCTTCAAAGTAATCGTCTGTTTTAAATTTAGGAATCAAGATAGTATTAATAAATTCTTGACATATTTCATCAGCTAATATCTTCTCTGTAACATTACCCGTGGCTATTGCCATTTGTCTATCAGACATAGAAAATAAAAGTAGCAAGCCGTTATTAGGTTTCTTTTTGCCAATTCCCCAAAAAATTGCTACATCAGTAGCATACTCCAAAGGATTTTGATAAGGGGAAATAGAATCCACAGTAAGAATAGCTATTTCGTTTGTAGTTCGAGCTTCGTAGGTTATAATCTTATTTGTTAAATGTTGTTTTTCTGAAACTGTAAAAACAGAAGCCAAATCATGTAAAACCTCCTGATTTATATTTTTTGGAAGTATAGTAGAGTGTTGAATTTCTTTTGATTTGCAAGAAAAGAAACAAGTAAAAACAACGATAAAAGTGATTAAAATAATTCTCATTACCAACTTCCAGAAGCGCCTCCTCCGCCAAATCCGCCGCCACCGAAGCCACCAGAAAAACCTCCGCCGCCAAAACTTCCACCAGAGCTTCCACCACCAAAACCTCCAAATCCACCGCCAGAACGACTTCTGTAAGTTCCACGACCCATATTACTAAAAATAATAGCTTCAAAAAGATCTCTACTGTCCAGGTTGCCTCCATTTTTACCACCACCTTTACCACCGCGTCTATTGCTAGATAGAGCAATTATAAAAATGACAAACACAATGATTAAAAAAATAAGCATACCCTTAGGTGAATCTCCAGAAGTATTAGATTTACCTTCAAATTCTCCATTAAGAATTTTAAACATAGCCGTTGTGCCTTTGTCTAAGCCTTTATAAAAATTACCTTTTTTAAATTCTGGAATTATAACACGATTAATAATACGTTCTGCATCAATATCTGTAAGTCTATATTCTATGCCATAACCTGTAGAAATATCGATGTCACGATCATCTTTGGCTATTAAAATAACAATACCATTATCTTCTTCTTTTTGACCAAAGCCCCAGTCATGACCCCATTTTGTTGCTACCAGTGAAATGTCATCTCCATTGGTGGTGCCAATAATAGCTACAATGATTTGTGTTGAAGTAGAATCGGCATATCTAATGAGTTTTTGCTCTAATGCCTGCTTTTGAGATGCTGATAGTAAACCGATAGCGTCATCATAGACACTAGTTTGTTTTGTGCCTTCTGGTTTTGCTGGGATGTCAAATTGTGCAAGGCTTAGCTGCGTGCAACAAAACAAATAGAAAATAAGCGTTACAATCGGTTTCATTAATTAGCCTTTTGAGATGTTGTTTGGTAATTCATCTATATCATCATGTTGCTTAGGGAAATGCTTATGCAATGCTTTTCCTGCTTTAAGAACACCTTCTACTAAGCCAGTTTTAAATTGACCTTTTATAAAATAATTTTGAATCGTATCTTTTGTAGTGTTCCAAAAGTTGATAGGAACAACATCGTTAATGCCTTTGTCGCCATAAATGTAAAAGTTTTTATCATCTATAGCAACATAGATTAAAACTGCGTTTTGAAGCTTGGTGTTGTCCATTTTTAGAAAATGAAACAGCTCCATAGCACGTAATTCTATACTTAAGTTTGTATGCCGTTCTATGTGAACTCTGATTTCTCCAGAGGTGTGTTGCTCAGCACTACGAATGGCTTCTATAATGTCTTGTTCTTCAGCTTGAGTTAAGAAATCTTCAATAGCAGGCATTGTCAATCTAGTTAGATTTGTAAGCGTTAATATCTACGCCTTTTTCTGCGACTTCATCAGCCTTAAAACGTTCTTTCTTTTCAAAATCAAAAATGGATGCTAGAATGGTATTAGGGAATGATCTTACCAGATTGTTATAAGGTGTTATTTTTTCATTAAAACGATCGCGTTCTACTTTGATGCGTTTCTCTACACGATCTAATGCGTTCATTAATTCTTTGTAGTTTTCGTTGGCTTTTAATTCTGGGTAGCGCTCAAAAACAGCTAATAGTCGAGATAAGGCAGAAGTCATGCTTCCTTGAGCTTTTTTAAACTGTTCTAACTGCTCTGGAGTAATATTAGATGGGTCAATTTGAATACTTGTAGCTTTAGAACGTGCGTCTGTTACAGTCTTAAATGTTTCTTGTTCATATTCGGCATAACGCTCTGCAACCTTCATTAGGTTTGGGATTAAATCTAAGCGTAATTGATAAGCGCTTTCAACTTTAGACCATTGCTCTCCAATTTCTTCTTCATGCTCAATTGCTGTATTGTAGAAGCCTTTTACTTTTGAATATAAACCAACGGCAACAATGGCCACAATAATCCAAGGCAAGAATTTTTTCATAATCGTTAAGTTTTTTGGTGTTAAAGTTATCTATGGTAAATATAAGTTGAAAATTAGATTAAAATGTTACAAATGATTCTTAATTTTAATCAATTGACTTTTAATGGCTTCTAATTTGCTGATAATTTCGAAGTTATTAAGGGATTGTTTTTTTTCTTCTTTTAAGTGTGTTTTAGCTCCTTCAAGGGTAAAGCCACGCTCCTTTACAAGATGGTAAATGAACTTTAGATTTTTAATGTCTTCTGGTGTAAATTTTCGATTCCCTTTGGCATTTTTTTTTGGTTTGAGGATATCAAATTCTTTCTCCCAGAATCTAATCAATGAGGTGTTAACATTAAAGGCTTTTGCTATTTCGCCAATGCTATAATATCGTTTTTCGGGCAATTCAATATGCATTAATCTAAAGATTGGTTTTCTAAAGACGCTTTGGCTAGAAGTTTTTTAAATTCTTCTGGAGATAAATTGCCATAATAGAAGTTTATAGGGTTGATACGTTCATCGTCCTTAAATACTTCATAGTGCAAATGTGGCGCTTGTGAACGACCTGTACTTCCAACAAACCCAATGACGTCCCCTCGCTTTACCTTTTGGTTTTTCTTCACGTTGTATTTATATAAATGCGCATATAAGCTTACATATCCATAGCCATGATCTATTCTAATATGTTTACCGTAGCCAGAAGATCCAGCATCAGCACGCTTTACAACACCATCGCCTGATGCGTAAACTGGCGTGCCACGTGGGGCCGTAAAGTCCATGCCATAATGAAACTTTCTTACTTTTGTAAAAGGGTCTGTTCTATAGCCATACCCCGAAGCCATTCGTGTTAAATCTTCATTACTTACT
>JABSPM010000085.1 GCA_013215095.1 Flavobacteriaceae bacterium
ATCGTATCAGAACCTAATTCCTGACTGATATCTTTAATTTTTTTTGCAGGAATACCAGCATAAATGCTACCAGTTTCTACAATTGTGTGTTTTGCAAGAACGGCCCCAGCTGCAATAATACTATTGGATTCAATAACACAATCATCCATGACAATGCTTCCCATACCTATAAGTACGTTATCATGCACGGTACAACCATGTACAATTGCATTATGTCCTATAGATACATTATTACCAATAATAGTTGGTGATTTTTGATAAGTTGCATGGATAACTGCACCATCCTGAACGTTTACCTTATTTCCTATTTTTATAAAATGCACATCGCCACGAATAACGGCATTAAACCAAATACTACATTGTTGTCCAACACTAACATCTCCGACAATAGTAGCATTATCTGCAACAAAACAATCTTCAGGTATTTGCGGTGATTTTCCTTGTACTGACTTTACAATAGGCATATATTATCTTTTGTTTCATTTATAATATGATTCTTAATCGTCCAATTTAACACTTAGAGTTTCTTTACTCCTTTGAAAAAGTGCCTAAGTTATTTAAAATATGATAAGAATTGAGCTTTTTTTGAAGCAGACACCATGATTTCTTTGCCATTAGTCAAAATAACACGACCACCTTTGCCCTTAACATATCGCACTACCTCATTTACATTAACAACATAGCTCTTATGTATTCTGGCAAAACTAGTACTGCACAAAGTTTCTTCAAAGTATTTAAGTGTTTTACTAACCACTTTCTTTTTATTGGTATTCAAGTAAATCTCAGTATAGTTATCGTCTGCTTTGCAAAATAAAATATTAGCCGTTTCTATGACTTCAAAACCATCTTGTAATGGGATAGTAATTTTTGTATCAATAGGATTAACTTTAGGTACAAGAATTTCATCTTGTAATACATTTTCTTTGGTTTTAATGTCTGTAACATAAGCCACAGCTTTAATAAGTTCATCTATAGAAATGGGTTTCATAAGGTAGTACGATGCATGAGCATTTAAGGCCTCTAATGCATAATCATTATACGCAGTAACAAAAATAGTTTCAAATGTACGATCATCAATTTTATCTAATACGTCAAAGGCATTCCCATATGGCATTTCTACATCTAGAAAAACCACATCCAAGCTGTGTTTTCTAATTAAAGTTAAAGCGTCTTCTGCATTAGCAGCTTCATCTACAACGTTTACATTTGGACAATATTTAGACAGGTAGTTTTTTAAAATAATTCTACTGGTCTCTTCGTCTTCAACAATAATGGCATTCAATTTCATCTATTCTATGTTTTTAAACAACAATTCGTTTTTATCGCATGATATTTGCGCTAGCCGAGCAAAGCAAATTTCGCCCGTCTATAGGTCATGTATTTCATGATCTAAGTATAACATAGGTGTCAGCTATAAATTTCGGTATTTTTTATGACACATAAAACCTTTATTATCAACCCTATAGGCTACATCCATAAGAAACAGCCGCTACAAACTGTATTATATTTAAAGCTTCCTTATGTGTTATATTGCGATCATACTTTGGATCTTTATCACATTTTAAAATCAATCTCTCCTAAGTTTTACTACAACTTTGGTTCCTGTATCTTCCTTATCTAAATAATCATCAATAGTGACATCTACTTTATCACGATACATTTCATTTAAAATTTGCACCCGCTTTTTGACATTACCCATACCCTTAGAATTGTACTTCTTTTGATTTTGAGTTTTTAAAGCTCTGGATTGTTGACGACCAATACCATTGTCGATAATAGTTATAGTAATTTCCTCGCTACTTTTTTGAACAATATCAATGTGCAATTCTCCTTTGGTTTTCTTGTAACGCAACCCGTGCCAAACAGCATTTTCTATGTAAGGCTGCAACAACATTGGTGGAATTTGGAACGTATTAACCTTAACTTTAGGCCCAACATTAATCGTATAATCAAATTTATCTTGAAATCTAAAATGCTCTAATTTTATATACAAACGTAACAATTCTAATTCTTTTTCCAATAAGATAAAATCTTCTTCACTATTTTCTAGAACGGCACGCATAAGCATGGAAAAGTCTGACAAATAACGATTAGCAGTACGTTCATCATTCATAGCTATAAAACTGTTGACAGAATTTAAAGCATTAAAAATAAAATGCGGATTCATTTGCGAGCGTAATGATTTTAGTGCCAAAAGGTTATTATTAAGACGCTGTTGCTTGATATGCTTTCGCATAAAATATAAGGTAGTTAGAAGCAGGACTAATCCAACAATTAAGGCATAAATAATGATCTTTTGATTTTGATTTCGAGCAATAGTTAATTGATATTTACTTTCAGATAAAACCCGATCTTTTTCTAGACTAAGAATTCTATTTTGCTTGCTCGTAATATCCTCTCTAAATCGCGCAGCTTGAGATATCTCTTGTTCTTTTTTTATATAAATTTCGTCAACTAAACGTTCATATTCCCGTGATACTAAAAGTGCTTTTTCTAAATTTCCCGCATCCCTATACACCTCAGAAAGCTTTCGTGTGGCATCTTTTTTAACAACTAAATCCGCTCTATCATCAGCCTCTTCAATACTCTCTTTTAAAAATGGTATCGCTTTGAAAAAATCCTTTTGTAAGGCATAAGCATTCCCTATTTTATATTTTTGCTTTTGTGAGGTTAAGGCACTTGTATTGTCAAACATAGAATCTATTTCTATATCTTCGATATCATCAAGAGCTTGTTTTCTCAATTGAATTTCCGTATCATAAGCTTGAGCTCTATTTTGGAAATCTGCTACTTTCACTTTCTCTTCTAAAGCTCTTCCCTTATTTTCATTTTCTGCAAGTGATAGGGAATTTTGGTAAAAATTTTTCGCCTCATTCACGGCTCCAAAAGTTTCATACGCTTTAGCTATAAGCGAATTAAAATCGGTGATTTTTGGTGTAATCAAATGTGCTTTTGCTATAGCTAGCCCTTCTTTATAAGCAGCAATCGACTCTTGATATTTTTTAATCAGATAATAGACATTACCCATTCCTTCATAGTACACTGTGCGCTGCCAATTGGATAGTGTAGTTATATCAATAGCATTAAATATGTCTAAACTTTCTTGATAGTTTTTGTTATACATATAAGCATTTGCCAATTTTAGTTCTATTGCATTAGAACGCACATTTTGTAAACTAATTCTATAATTGGTTACTGATAAATCGTATTGTTTCCAATACATATAAATATCTGCAAGTATTTCATATACCACAGCATTTTGTCTAGAAGAACTTGAAGATTTTAGCGCATCTGCAGCAAACTGCAAACTCTTATCCACATCAGTTTTTTTATAAACTTCAGCAGAATCAATTAAATTATTAAAAGTATTACTACTCATCTTAGAAATATAAGATCCAGAGGTATATTTGCGCTGCGGCATCACTTCTACACGTATGCGCTCTTTGCTTCTAATACTATAATACACGGTTTCAAAATCGCGGTGTCTCACTACTAATTCATCATTTTTCTTTACTTCTATTTTAAATTCGCCTTGGACATTCGTTGTTGTATAAGCTCCTCCATTAATTTCAATATTTACCTTTTCTAGTGGTTTTCCTGTATCACTTTCAATGACCACGCCCCTGACAACAAAACGTTCTTCTCGTTCTAAATTTGGTACTTTCTGAGAAAAACCAAAATGCACTACAAGAACACTACACACGATAATAATATTTTGAATGTATGTTTTCATAACTTTAATTATTGCAGGCTAAACTTACATACTTTACTCGGTAAAATAAAATCGTTGCACACTACATTTTAATTAATTGCATCAAAAAAAAGTACTTTACTCAAAAAAATGGCTTGTATACGCATTGCTTTAACCATCTCACTCATTTTAAGTTTTACAGCAATTAAATTCGATATAGTTTGTACCAAACACTATCAAAAAACGAAAATAATGAAAACACATTTAAAATTTATTCTAGGGCTTTCACTTCTTGTTAATTATCATTCTTGTAATGCTGATAAGACGTATAAAACCATCGCCCAAACAAGTACAACTACAGAAACAGCTGAAGTAAACAAGCCCTCTATAAGAGTAGCAATACTACTTGACACAAGTAATAGTATGGATGGTCTTATTGACCAAGCAAAAGCACAATTATGGAAAATTGTAAATGAATTGTCTTTTGCCAAATGTAAAACCGAAAGTCCAAATCTTCAAATCGCATTATACGAATATGGAAATTCTGGTTTAAATAAAGAAGAAGGTTACATTCGACAGGTCATAGGTTTTAGTGAAGATTTGGATGACATCTCAAAAAAGTTGTTCTCTTTAACAACCAATGGAGGAATGGAATACTGTGGTCATGTGATTCAGACTTCTTTAAACCAGTTAAATTGGGGAAAAAACCCTGATGATTTAAAAATGATTTTTATTGCAGGCAACGAGTCTTTTACGCAAGGAAAGATCAATTACACAGACGCAACCACTACTGCTAACGAAAAAAACGTAACTGTTAACACTATTTTTTGTGGAGATTATAATGAAGGAATTAGCAGTTATTGGAAAGCTGGCGCAGATATAACACAAGGCGATTATATGGCTATTAATCAGAATAGAACAACGGTACATATTCCATCCCCTTATGATGATGCTATTTTAATATTAAATAACAGACTCAATAAAACTTATATTCATTATGGCGCTATGGGTCAAGAAAAATTAGCATTACAAGCAGAACAAGATAGCAAAGCGCAAAGCTATGGTAAGGCTAATGCAGTAGTGCGTGCGATAAGTAAAAGTTCTCATCTCTATAAAAACTCCAGCTGGGATTTGTTAGACGCCTTAGAAATGAAAGAATTGACTATTGATGCTATTCCAGAGAGTGAATTACCCACAGAATTAAAAGGCATGTCAAAAAAAGTACTTAAAACCTATATCGCTAAAACACAACAAGAGCGCAATGCTATTACTCAAGAGATTAAAGCACTCTATAAAAAACGACGTGAATTCATTGCTAAAACACAAAAAGAAAACCCAAATGGTTTAGAAAACGTCATGATAAATGCGATAAAAAAACAAGCTAAAAAGAAAAATTACAAATGGGAATAATACCATTTTCCATTTAAACTTACTTGAATAAAATACTCTTTTCTCCTTTCTATTTCAGTATAAAGAAAAAAAACATCTTTTTTAAATACTTTCGTATGGAAAATGGTATAAACACAAAAGGCGCTGCAATGATGCAGCGCCTTTTTTATATTTAAAAATTTGTTTTTAATTTACGCTAGGGCAATTACAATCATATTTTTTTCTTCTACAATTAAAGTTATAACCCAGCGTCAATTGATGAAATCCACCATTATTAAAGACAACAGAATTTGCTTGATAAGAATACGTATATGAAATTACAAAATTTTTATAATTTACTCCGAAAATAGGTGTGAAATATTGTAAGTTTTGTGTGCCATTTGTGGAAGTTTCTGCGCCATCTAAACTTCTTCTGTAAGATAAACCACCCCAAATGGTTCCAAAATCCATCTCTTTATGCATCTTCATATTTACATCGATAGAAGACTCTTTTGTCCCATCTCTATACAGATACATAAAAGAAGGTTCATAACTCCATTCACTACCAAATCTCTGAAATACATTTCCAGCACTTATCGAATAAGTTCTTAAGTTGTTATAACTAAGTCCTTGTTCGTTAAAATTAATACCATCATTCTTCAAGATATTTCTTACAGCTCCATGTGCATAAAAATTAATTAAGTGATATGAAAATCCAAAATCAATATTAAGATTAGTTGCACTTTGCTCCACCCCTGCAATAATTGGATCAAATTCAAAGTCATCTAGAAACTCTGTTTCGTCCAATTTATATTGAATCATTCCTACACTTAATCCAAATGATAACATGTTTAAATCAATAGTATTTCTCGAAAACATGATATGGTGTGCATAGGTAACATAAGCACCTGCTTGCGAATGGTATCCGTTTTTATCATTAAAAACTATAGCTCCAATACCAGAAGGGGAGTCTCCAATCCTACTATTGACACTAAGGGTTTGTAAACTAGGAGCATCTTCATCACCAAACCATTGCTGACGTCCTGTTAGCCTAAGCTTTCCGCAATTTGCAACTCCTGCCATAGAAGGATACAACAAATAATAATTGTCCGTTAAATAGTCCGAATAAATTGGCAGTCCTTCCTGTGCACTTCCAAATTGAACGACAAGTGCTGTAAATACTATTAGGCAATATTTTTTTAAATTCATATTATTTTATCTTTTCAAGGTAAAATGGGCTTTAAACTCTTTATTTGTGCCACCTTCTTCATACTCTACTACAAACCAGTAATCACTAGATGGCATAAGTGAACCGTTGTATGTTCCGTCCCAACCATTACCTGCTGGACTTAATTCTTTTAATAATTTACCATATCTGTCAAATATATAAATTTTCACATTATTTACAGTATCTATTCCTTCTATTTCCCATGTATCATTATATCCATCTCCA
>JABSPM010000086.1 GCA_013215095.1 Flavobacteriaceae bacterium
GCACTTGGAAATAGATCTTCTTCTAAACCCACAATAAAGACATTATCAAACTCTAAACCTTTAGCTAAGTGACTGGTCATTAAGGCCACATGATCTTCATCGCCTTTATCAGAATCTAAATCTGTAGCCAAAGCGACATCTTCTAAAAATTCCGCTAACGAATCTGACGCATCCGCCAATTCCATTTGCCCCTCTACAAAATCTTTGATACCATTTAGGAGCTCCTCTACGTTTTCTAAACGTGCAATCCCTTCAGGAGTGCCATCTTTATTAAATGCTTTGATAAGTCCACTAGACTTTACAATATGTTCAGACAAATCAAAAGCATTTACAGTTTGATTCATCACTTGATAACTTTGTATAAGCAATACAAAATCTCTAAGTTTGTTTTTTGCACCGCTATTAATATTGATATCTACATTATCTAAATTTTGAAGAATTTCAAATATCGATTTATTATGAGCATTTGCGGCCACCACCAAACGATCTAAAGTGGTTTGCCCAATACCACGTGCAGGATAATTAATAACCCGCTTCAAAGCTTCTTCATCCGAAGGATTTAAGACTAATCTTAAATACCCCAGCACATCTTTAATCTCTTTACGCTGATAGAAAGATAAACCACCATAGATTTTATAAGGTATATCTCGTTTTCTTAAAGCGTCTTCTATAGCACGTGATTGGGCATTAGTACGATACAATACCGCAAACTGACTATTTCTTTGCTGATTTTGCATTTTACCATCCCAAATCGTACTTGCTACATAACGTCCTTCATCGCCATCGGTTAATAAACGACGTACTGCAATCTTATCGCCTTCCTCATTTGCCGTCCATACAACCTTATCTAATTTGGTTTGATTATGTTCTATAACAGAATTGGCAGCATTTACAATGGTCTTAGTAGAGCGGTAATTTTGTTCCAATCGATACATTTGCACATTATCATAATCCTTTTGAAAATTTAAAATGTTACTAATGTTTGCACCGCGGAAGGCATAGATACTTTGGGCGTCATCTCCTACGACACAAATATTTTGAAAACGATCTGCTAAAGCACGTACAATCAAATATTGTGAATGGTTGGTATCTTGATACTCATCTACAAGAATATATCTGAATTTATCTTGATATTGGGCCAATACCGCAGGAAATCGTGTTAATAATTCGTTGGTTCTTAACAACAAATCATCAAAATCCATAGCTCCAGCTTTAAAACAACGCTCCACATATGTCTTATAGATTTCTCCCATTTGTGGTCGCTTTGACATGGCATCAGCTTCCATCAAATCTGGATTACTGAAATAAGCTTTTACCGTAATTAAACTATTCTTATAAGAGGAAATTCGAGAATGTACTTGCTTAGTTTTATAAATGTCTTTATCTAGACCTTTTTCTTTTATAATTGCACCAATTAAACGCTGTGAATCTTGCGAATCATAGATGGTAAAATTACTTGGAAATCCCAAATGATGCCCTTCAAAACGCAAAATCTTAGCAAATACCGAGTGAAATGTTCCCATCCAAAGATTCTTCGCCTCAGCACCTACAATTTGCGAAATACGCTCTTTCATTTCACGAGCGGCTTTATTGGTAAAGGTCAATGCCAAAATATTAAACGCATCAACCCCTTGATGCATTAAATAGGCAATACGATACGTCAACACTCTAGTTTTACCAGATCCTGCCCCTGCAATTACAATCATAGGACCATCTTTCTGAACCGTTGGTGCTAATTGTGCTTCATTTAACTGACTTAAATACTTCTCCAATATTTCTAGTTTTTAAAACGTGAATTTAGGCATTGTCAAACATTTTTCTTTAATGAAATATGAATAATTATAAACAATTAACCAACGACAAAACTTTTGTTAAAAAATTGAATATCTTTAAAAGATATTAGATACTTCTAAGATTATTTTTAATTTTAACATGCTTTGACCTTTTAATCTTAAATTACAGACGTATTCAAAACGCAATCCAAACAAAGGTAACAAATGTGTTGCCATCTATTTTTAGTCATTGCAATTATAATACAAAAAGAGCTGAAGTGCTGAAATGGAACATATGATAATAGACTTAAAATGATAAATTTATAACAAAGAAATACAACACTTATGAAAAAAACACTTTTGGGATGCTTTATTTTTATGACCTGTTTAGGAAATGCTCAACATGGCTTAGACGAACAAATAGCCGCAATTGAATCTAAAGTTATTACGTGGCGAAGAGATTTTCATCAACACCCAGAGTTATCCAATCGCGAGTTTAAAACTGCGGATAAAATAGCAAAACACTTAAGATCTTTAGGTTTGGAGGTACAAACAGGAATTGCCCATACAGGAGTTGTAGGTATCCTTAAAGGCAAAACTTCTGGAAAAGTACTGGGATTAAGAGCAGACATAGATGCCCTTCCTGTAGCAGAGCGTGCAGATTTGCCATTTAAATCGATTGCAAAAGGAACATTTAGAGGTGAAGAGGTTCCTGTAATGCATGCTTGCGGACATGACACACATATTGCAATTCTTATGGCAACCGCAGAAATTTTAGCCAACAACAAAGATAAAATAAAAGGTACTATTAAATTTATTTTTCAACCTGCTGAAGAAGGTGCACCTCCTGGCGAAGAAGGTGGTGCCGAACTTATGATAAAGGAAGGTGTACTTCAAAATCCTGATGTGGATGCGATTTTTGGGTTACACATTGGATCCGGTCAACCTATAAACACTATTGCTTATAAACCTGGAGGCATCATGGCAGCAGCACAAAGTTTTGAAATCAATGTTAAAGGAAAACAAAGTCATGGATCTACACCATGGACCAGCATAGACCCTATTATGGCAAGCGTCAAAATCATAGATGGTCTCCAA
>JABSPM010000087.1 GCA_013215095.1 Flavobacteriaceae bacterium
CAATCAGTACCATAAACTAGAAGCTGTTACTCTTGACTCTAGATTGGAACTTGATAATAACCTAATAGAAAATTCTATAAGACCATTAGCGCTAGGTAGAAAAAACTACCTTTTTGCAGGGTCGCATAAAGCGGCTCAGAACACAGCAATGATGTATTCGTTTTTTGGATCTTGTAAAATTAACAATGTCAACCCAAGAGAATGGCTAGAGTATGTCCTTGAAAATATCTCAGATTGGAATATTCAAAATCTAGAACCTCTATTGCCTCATAATTTTTCTAAAAAAGATAAGGCGTAGTTGCTCGGATGAATACGTGCTAAAGGTAGAAAATGTCAATAAAGACATTTTCCAGAACTATCTAGAACAATTGTCAAAACATAAACCTAAGGAACTTAAAATAGTTGTAATTGATAATGCAGGATTTCATTCGAATATATCGATTTTTATAACACTAAAAGAAGGCATACAGAAATAGGAAAAGTACCTCCAAATCAAATATTTTATCAAAAACAAATGGCTTCTTAAGAATTAAAGAATATCTTTAAACTGTCCTAAAGATTGGGAGTATCATATAATATCTCGTGCTAAACACGAGAGCTATATTCTGATTATACTATCTTAATTCTGCACCGATTTGTCGTTTAAAATTAGATAAAAGTTTGTTCATTATTTTATCTATTTGCTTATCGGTAAGTGTCTTTTTCTCATCTTGAAGGATGAAACTTACGGCGTAACTTTTTTTGTTTTTAGGTAGGTTCTTACCTTGATATACATCAAATAAATTCACAGATTTCAATAATTGCTTTTCTGTTTTTCTAGCAATATTATTTATAGATTCAAAAGTAACATGCTCATCAATTAGCAAAGCAAAGTCTCTACGTACCTCAGGATATTTAGAAATCTCTTTGAACTGAATAGAATTATGTGCGGCAATTTGTAAAACCGTATCCCAATCAAAATCTGCGTATAAGACGTCTTGAGCTATATCTAGAGCTTTTAAAACAGATTTCTTAATAATACCAAATTCTACTAACTTATTTTTACCTAGTCCAAAGCTAATACCTTCAGAAAACATATCATTTTTTAGTGGTGATTCCTTAAATCTAGTAATTCCTAATCGGTATAAAATGTTAGTAACATAAGCCTTTAAGTAAAAGAAATCGCTAGGTTGAGGCGGTGTATTCCAGTTTTCTTTAGATTTGTTTCCTGTAAGATATAATCCTAAATGCTTGTATTCTTCACGTTTACCAGTATAATCATGATAGGTCTTACCAAATTCAAAAAACTTTAAATCAGTCTGTCTTCTGTTAATATTGTGTGCAATGGCTTCCAACCCGCTAAATAGCATACTTTGTCGCATTACTGCTAAGTCTTGACTTAATGGATTGAGCATTTCTATATTGTGTTCTGCTTTTAATTGCCCGCTAAGTTCAACATATTTTGCTGTAGTGAGGGAGTTGCTCATGATCTCATAGAAACCTTGTGCAGCCAATTGATCTGCAATGGTATTTTGAAGTTTATGATCTTCAAATTTAGAGGAGTTTGAAATGGAAGCATTTAATTTTTGAGTTATAGGTATATTGTTATACCCATATACACGTAAAATTTCTTCTATAACATCTGCTTCACGTTGCACATCATTTCTATATGCAGGAACCGTTAATCCAAGCCCAGTTTCAGTAACATTATTTACCTTAATTTCTAGAGATGTTAATATACTTTTTATAGTTTCTCGGGATATTTCAGTTCCTATTAAGCGCTTTGCATTTTCAAAACTAAGTCTTACTTGAAAATCTTCAAGTTTATCGGGATACTCATCTATAATATCAGAAGTAATTTCTCCTCCAGTAATATCAGTGATAAGAAGGGCGGCACGTTTAAGAGCATATTCTGTAATATTTGGATCTATTCCACGTTCAAATCTAAATGATGCATCTGTATTAAGCCCATGGCGCTTTGCAGTTTTTCTAACTGCAACAGGATTAAAATAAGCACTTTCTAAGAAAATACTTGTTGTGTTTTCTGTTACTCCAGAATTCAGACCTCCAAAAACACCAGCAATACACATTGGTTTTTCTGCATCACATATCATTAGGTCATCTTCATGCAATTCGCGTTCAATGTTGTCTAAGGTTGTGAATTTTGTGCCTGCAGCAACAGTTTTTACTTCAATTTTATGACCAGAAATTTTTGTCGCATCAAATGCATGCAAGGGTTGTCCAAGTTCATGTAGTACGTAATTAGTAGCATCAACTACATTATTTATTGGTGTTAACCCAATAGCTTTTAAACGATGTTGTAACCACGCAGGAGATTCGGTAACTTTAAGCTTAGAAATGGTTAAACCGCAGTACCGAGGTGCCTTTTCTTTATCCTGAACATCAACATCTATCTTTAAAGCACGAGTATCTACATGAAAAGCACTTACTGAAGGCGTAATTAATTCCAAATTAATGTCATGCTGTAAGAGGCCAGCCTTTAGGTCTCTTGCAGTACCATAATGACTCATAGCATCCGCTCTATTTGGTGTTAATCCAATTTCAAAAACTTTATCATTTTCGATGTTAAATATCTGAGCAGCTTGTGTTCCTGCTTCTAAGTTTTCATCCAAAATCATGATGCCATCATGAGACTTTCCTAGTCCAAGTTCATCCTCTGCACAAATCATTCCATGGCTTTCTTCACCTCTAATTTTTCCTTTCTTTATGGTCCATGCTTCGCCTTCTTCGGTATATAAAGTTGTGCCAATAGTGGCTACAGGAACAGTTTGCCCAGCAGCAACATTAGGCGCGCCACAAACTATCTGAATAGGAGGTTCTGTACCAATATCTACTGTAGTAACTTTAAGCCTATCTGCATTGGGATGTTGCTCGCAAGTTAAGACCTTACCAATGACCACACCATCAAGTCCACCTTTTACAGATTGATAATTCTCTATGCCTTCAACCTCAAGTCCTAAGTCGGTAAGTAATTCACCTGTCTTTACTTCGTTCCAATCCGTCTTTATAAATTGTTTTAACCAATTATATGAAATCTTCATTTTCTTTAAATTACATCAAGTCACAAAGATAAAATATTGCTCATAGCATTCAAACAATATTTAAACTATAACTAGAAAATTTCAGGTTATAATTCTTGTAAGACCAAAATTGATTTTGTTTTGTTTTTTTTTTAGTCATAGTTCTATTAGAATTAAAAAATACGGTTGTACATTTATAAGGACAATAGGTTGAGGAACTTAGTTGTAAATATATAAAAGTAAAGAGCACTGAACATACCAACAGATTGATGAAGATACTAAGGCGCTTGAGTTACTATGATATAATTGCGTTTTTTTTGTAAGTTATTTGTTGTTTATTCGAACAGTAATAAAAAAAATAACAATGAAACAATTAGTAGTTTTATTTATAGTGACTATAGTCTGGTCTTGTAATTACAATACAAATAATACTTCGAAGAATTCTACTTTAAAGGATGGGTTTTATCGAGGAACTCTTGAGGTTCAAGATACGTATGTTCTGCCTTTTGTTTTTGAAGTTGTGGATAAGGGGCGTCTAAAAGTATTTAATGCTGAAAGTGTTATTGAAACCGATGAAATTCGTTATGTCAAAGATTCAGTTTATATTCAGCTTCCTGTTTTTGAAGGTTATATTGCGGCAACTTTTGATGACACCACGCTTAAGGGAGCTTTTATCAAATCGCAGTTAGGTAGAGTAGTGCCTTTTACAGCAAAGTACAATGAGAAGGAACGATTTGTGACAAAAAGTAAACCAAATACTGATGTGTCTGGAGTTTGGGAAGTCATCTTTAACAAAGATGATGCAAATGAAACCTATATGGCTAAAGGTCTTTTTGAGCAAAAGGGGAATAAAGTCACAGGAACATTTAGAACCACAACAGGGGATTATCGGTTTTTAGAAGGTGTTGTCGATGGCGACGAAATGAAATTATCAACTTTTGATGGTGCACATGCTTTCTTATTTGTTGCAAAAGTCACAGATTCTACCATGAACGGTCAGTTTTATTCAGGAAATCATTGGAAAGCACCTTTTGAAGCAAAGCGAAATGCGAGCTATAAGCTACCTCATGAAACGACCTTAACTTTTCTCAAAGAAGGCTATGAGGGTATTGCATTTAATTTCCCTGATTCAAATGGTGATATGCACTCTTTAAAGGATGAGCGTTTTAGAGATAAAGTTGTTTTGATACAGCTTATGGGAACTTGGTGTCCAAATTGTTTAGATGAAAGTACCTATTATGTTTCACAATATCAAGATTTAAAGGCTAAAGGTGTGGAGATCGTTGCTTTAGCTTTTGAATATGCTAAAAACAAGACTACAGCATATAAAAATATAGAACGATTGCAACAAACATTGGGTATTGAATATCCTATTTTGCTAGCACAGTATGGCACCACTAATAAAGAAAAAGCCCAAGAAAAACTTCCAATGCTTAATCAGATATTATCTTATCCAACGACAGTATTTATAGATAAATTGGGTAAGGTGAGAAAAATTCATACGGGGTTTAATGGTCCTGCTACAGGACAAAAATATTTAGATTATCAAAACGAATTTCAAGCCTTTGTAATGGAATTGGTTGCAGAATAAAATTATGTTGTTCTAAACGACTATACTATTGTCGCACATCTAAATAGTTTTGATTTTAAATGTCGCCATATAGAAAATTTCTTAGACGATAGTGTATGCTTTGTTTATATATTATGGGCTACAATTGGGAATAGGAGCGGGGAAGCTCTTTAGTTAGAGGGTTTCATAGTATTGCTCTGGAATACGGAAAAACTCAGTTATGGAACATTTTGTGAATACCAATTTAGATAGCATAGCTTTTTTGGAATATTCATAAAATGATATTTTTTTTACATACAACGTTATTTTTATTAAGTCTAAATAAGCTATATTTGCATTATAAATATCAAAATCATGTGAGCTATTGACTTTAAAGCTGCTATTGGATTGATGATTAATGTATACGCCGTTTTGATTCATTTAATACCGCTTTATAAAGTAGATTAGATTATTACAATGAAATACTAGTTGTCATTGAAAGTTCTAAAAGCAATAGTAGGAGTTAAATTGTTATAATATATGAAAGGATATGCACCAAACATACCATTCATTTCCAAGCTGAATTTAAAAGTCTTTGATTGAGATTAGTTCTGATAGAGAGTGCGTAATTACGTTTGTAAAAAATTAAAGTTAAATTATCGCTCTTGCTTGTAAAGCCCAACCGCTTGTTGGGCTTTTTATTTAATTGTATAATAGTCTTGAAGACGTTCTTTTACCTTATCGAATTCCTTTTTCTTCATGCAATTTCTTTCTATTAAGTAGATGCCTTGTTTACTTTCAATTTCAATCACCTTGTCATAGGTTTCAAATTCTTCAATTTGTATAATGTCATTAAAATTCAATTTTATTTTGTCTTTCCAACGTCCTGGAATTTCAATGAAGTCGAGGCCTATTTTCAATTTACCAATATTAAAATCTCTAAAGAATATAGTCAAAAAACCAATTCCCATAACTAATCCCATTAACGCTAAAATTCCAAGAATACATGCTAACCAGAGTTTTTCTAATTTAAAAACTGCAAGTCCAAAGATGAAGAAGAAGATAAAACCGCAAAGTCCAACGGATAAGTATTTAATTGGTGGTCGATATTTGAATTCTTTCGTCATGTTTACAAATTAGCATTAGTAATCTGACACACCTTTTTGTAGATGCATTCGTTTGATATGTGTACATTCAAATGTAGTAAATAAATATTACTTTTTATATTTTTTAGTAGATTATTCTTACTTGTTTTTATGGGGGCTTGTGAAGCAGATTATCATAAGTTTAAAATGACGAGTGATATGTAGAATGCTTTTCTAAAATGACTTACAGAAGGAGTCGACGCATAGACTTAAACTTCCGAGTGCTCAATTTAACGTATGACAAAGACCACAGATTAAACCATATAATTAACAATTAAATATGTAAAAACGAATAGGAAAATATCTCTAATCAGTTTAAAATTTTGTGATATAAAGCGATTAAAACTAAAGAAAAATAAAAGCACTTAAAAAGGGGTATAAGAGAATGGTAATTATACGATGTATTAAAGTAATTAAAAGGAACTGAATTTGCATATAAATTGTTGCATGATAACGAACTAAATAAAAAATGTATTTATAAATACAATCACAATTACAGATGAGACTGCAGCAGGAACTATTTTACATAAAATAGCACTACAGTTTGAGGAGGAGTATATTACTGCAGAAGCCTTAATTGAGGCTAGGATAAAGGATGAAGTTAAGCGTTATGAAGCTAATGTGAGAGATTATAAAAATGGACTCGTACTTCCAACAAATTTGGAGAAAAGGCTCAATAATAAAAGCCTTTCAAAGATTGATATTGAAAAACAATTATACATTGCATTAGATGCCTTTAACAAAAACGCCTTTATACTGCTGGTTGGTGATGAGAAAGTAGAAGATTTGCAGCAAAAGATTTTAGTTGAAGAAGTACGCAAGTATCATTTATAAAACTAACTCCACTTGTAGGAGGCTAATAAAACGTTATTAAATGTTCAATAAATTATTTAGAAAAGAAAGCGAAGCAGAAGTTCTTTAAAAAAAAATAGCACATTGCTACTATTGGAGTCCAAATGATTTTTCTGGGGTCAAAGAATATGAGGAGATAAAAGCGAGAAGGGCTAGCGAAAAGAAAAAATTTATACTTGATGTAATAAACACACTTTCTTTTAAAAAAATATCGAAAAAGAAGTAGGATACTATATATAACAATGCTTATATATTTGTAGCAGCATTAATGCGAAGCAATCTCAACTATAATGAGTCCGAATGGATAACATTAATTGAACATTATCTTCAAGCTGATAAAACTGCTAATCTGCAATTTGATAAATTTCCTATAAATTATAGCATACAGCAAATAGAACGGTATCTAAAAAAATATGAAGCTTCAAATAGATTATTAGAATTTATTACGTGCTTATTGCATAATCCAGTTCTTTCTTCAGAAGGAAATAGGTATTATGGAAGTGACCTTATTAAAGCAATAAAAAAGCTAAATGCTATTCTGTCGGATAATGGTTCAACCACTCTATTTAAACTCAATACTAGCGATATCGGAAATTTGGTTAATACTGTTATTGCGTCCATAAAGACGAATAATGATGCTTTTAATATTATATTTATTAGTGCTAGTGATGCCACACAATCTAAACCTACTAAAAAATTTTTAAACCTCATTGATGAACATGTAAAGCACATTGGGGCAGAAGTCTATAGAAAAGTAGCACATCAAATACTCTCTATTGCAGTTAACACAAATATTATTCTCGAAAAGGAATCTCATACCTATAAGGATGGAGAGACCTATGAATGGACCACTGGTTCTTATTTATCTCCCCAAAGTCAACAATTTATAAAAGGAATAATATGGACGATGGAGCGCTATTCAGATAAGGAAACCATCAATATTCTTAGTGAATTATTTGAAAAAGCATATAAAAAAATACCAGGTCAGGGTCCGGCCGCAGCGTCGCTAGGCAATGCGTGTGCTTTTATCTTAGTAAATATGAGGGGTAAAGATGGATTAGGTGCTTTGTCGCGTATTAAGCTGAAGTTAAAACAAAATAATATTAAGAAAACCATTGACAAATATTTACTAGAAGGAGCAAAAAAGTATAAGGTTTCAGTAGAGGAGTTAAAAGAAATGGCAGTGCCTGATTTCAAAATGCAAAAGGGCATAAAAACGATAGCTTTTGATGCTTATAATTTAAATATAACTATTGAAGGTACAAAGGTTCTACAAACTTGGTTTAAACCAGATAATACTGTTATGAAAAGCGTACCTAGAGTAGTTAAAAATAGTGTGACATTGTCCAATAAACTCAAAGAAGTACGCAAAGAAATAAAAGAAATTCAAAAGGTGTTTTCTGCTCAAAAGCAACGCATAGATAATCAGTTCATTTTGGATAGAACGTGGACCTATAATACATTTAGTAAATATTATCTAAATCACGGGTTGGTAAGACCTATTGCACAAAAGTTAATTTGGTGTTTTAGGAAAGACAAACAATCTACAGAAGCTATTCTAATTGATGACTATTGGCAGGATTTGCAAGGTAATCACATACTTTGGATAGATGATGAAACTGAAGTTAAATTATGGCATCCAGTAAATGCTACTGAAGACACTATTATAGCTTGGCGTGAAAAGATAATGGATTTGGAATGGAAACAACTATTAAAGCAGGGATTTAGAGAAATATATGTATTAACTGATGCAGAGATTAATACTGTAAATTATTCGAATAGAATGGCAGCCCATATTTTAAAACAACATCAATTTAAAGCATTGGCTAGTATAAGAGGATGGAAATATAGTTTAATGGGGGCTTATGACGATGGCATGGATAACACCATTTGCGAAAAATATTTGCCAGAATATAAGATTAAAGCCGAGTATTGGATTGATGAAATTAATGATGATGAAGCGTTCAATGATGCAGGTATATGGTTCTATGTCTCTACAGACCAAGTAAAGTTTAAAGATGAAAAGAATGCGGTCATAGATTTGATAAATGTTCCTAAAATGGTGTTTACCGAAATTATGCGAGATGTAGACTTATTTGTGGGGGTGTGCAGTGTTGGTAATGACCCTGAATGGGCTGATAATAACGGAGAACGACAGGTGCATAGAGATTATTGGCAGTCCTATTCCTTTGGAGATTTGACAGAAATAGCAAAGACAAGAAAAATCATTTTAGAACGTTTATTACCACGACTCAAAAAAATTAGAGATAAGACTTATATTAACGGTAAGTTTTTAATCGTAAAAGGAGAATTACGAACCTATAAAATACACATCGGAAGCGGAAATATTCTAATGGAGCCCAATGACCAGTACTTGTGTATCGTTCCCTCAAGGTCCGTAGAAAATACCACAGATAAAATTTTTATTCCTTTTGAAGGAGACAAAGGTTTGTCTATCTTACTAAGTAAGGCTTTCTTATTAGCAGAGGATAAAAAAATAACAGATACCACCATAACAAGCCAAATTAATCGAATCTAATGGAAAGTCTTTTTGAAGTTCATCACCGCTTAATTGGTAAAGAAAACCAAAAAATTATTCAAGCATCAAACGTAACTATTGTAGGTGTTGGAGGGCTAGGTTGTGCAGTTGCAGAAAATGTAGTTAGACTAGGAGTGGCTAATGTTGTATTGATAGATTCCGGTAAAATTAAAACCTCTAATTTACAACGTCAACCTTTGTTTAATGAGAATGAGGTAGGGCAATATAAAGTACAAATTGCAAGGGAAAAATTGTCTAAATTTTCATCCAACACCAAAATAAGAATAGAGCTTGATACGTTTACAAGCACCAACGGAAAGCCTATGTTAAAACAGTCTGATGTTGTTATTGATTGTACAGATAATTTTACCAGCCGTTATGCCATAAGTAAAATTGCAAAAGCATTAAATATTCCTATGATATATGGTGGGGTTAATGGATTTGAAGGTCAAATAGGGGTGTTTAATTATCAAGGTTCCAAGTCCTTTCATGAAGCCTTTCCTAATTTTGAGCATTTACTCGAATCGGATAATTGTAAAGCCTCTGGAGTCTTACCATTTGTGGTTCAGATTGTGGGGGCGATGCAAGTTGCCGAATTTTATAAAATTTGTTTAGATCAAAATAATGTATGTAACAATATATTGCGTTGTATTAATATACTTACCGGAAATCAGCGTTTTATAACATTATAAATCTTAGGATTTTAAAGTATTCTATTTCTTGTTTAAAATTTACACATTTTATTGTGATGTTTTAGGGGGTTTATTTATATTTGCGTAATAATTACACAAATAAGACCATTGTGTTAAGAATCAAATATATATGATGCGACGCTATAAGTTATGTGATTCATTAAAATGATAAGACAAATAAAAATAGACTCCAATATGCCGAAAACGGGGACATTTATTAGGGAAGATGCTGTAGAAGCAGATGTTTTAACCTTTAACTGTAGTTGTATTTCTGAAAATCCTGTAGCTGAGCACAAAACAAATTTAATAATTTAAAAATATCCATAAAATGAATCCATTATTATATACAGACGGTTATAAAGTAGACCACAGAAGGCAATATCCAGACAATACGACATTGGTATATTCAAATTGGACGCCACGAAAGAGTAGAATTGACGGCATAGATGAAGTCGTTTTCTATGGGCTTCAATATTTTATTAAAAAATATATAATCACCGATTTTGATGAGAATTTTTTTAGTCAGCCTAAAGATCTTATCTGTAAAACCTATGCACGTCGAATCAACAGTTACTTAGGAGATAACAATGTGGGTGTACAACATATAGCAGATTTACATGACTTAGGATATTTGCCTATATGTATCAAAGCATTGCCCGAAGGGGTTTCTGTACCAATACGAGTGCCCATGTTTACCCTTTATAATACTAAACCTGAATTTTTCTGGCTAACCAATTATTTTGAAACCCTATTATCCGCAATGATTTGGATGCCCTGTACCTCTGCAACTATAGCGAAACAATACAGAAAAATTTTAGACCAGTATGCTAAAGAAACATCTACTATACCAGAATTTGTCGATTGGCAAGGTCATGATTTCTCCATGAGAGGAATGCCAGGATTAGAAGCTGCAGTATTAAGTGCTTCTGGACATTTATTAAGCTTTACAGGAACCGATACTATTCCGTCCATTGACTTCTTAGAAACCTATTATAATGCAGACTCCGATAACGAATTAATAGGTGGGTCGGTTGCGGCTACGGAGCACTCTGTCATGTGCATGGGAACAAATATTGGTGAACAAGACACCTTTAAAAGATTGATTACTGAGGTATATCCAAATGGAATAGTTTCTATTGTTGCAGATACATGGGACTTATGGAAAGTACTAACGGAGTATCTACCCAATCTAAAACATGAAGTCTTGGCACGTGATGGAAAAGTAGTTATTCGACCTGATAGCGGAAATCCAGTAGATATTATTTGTGGAAATCCAAACGGAAATACCACGGAAGAACAAAAAGGAGTTATTGAGTTACTTTGGGACACATTTGGAGGTCATATAAATGGTAAAGGTTATAAAACGCTAGATGCACATATCGGTGCTATCTATGGCGATAGTATTACGATTGAAAGAGCAACTCAAATATGTGAGCGCTTAAAACAAAAAGGATTTGCCTCTACAAATATTGTTCTTGGTATAGGTTCTTTTACATACCAATATAATACGAGAGATACATTTGGATTTGCTATGAAAGCAACTTATGGAGAAGTGAATGAGCAAGGACGAGAAATTTTTAAAGACCCAATTACAGATGATGGGACAAAAAAATCAGCAAAGGGACTTCTTAAAATCATTAAAGAAAATGAAACATATAAACTCGTTGATAAAGTAAGTTGGGAAGAACAACAACAAGGCGAACTGAGGGCAGTTTTTAAAGATGGAACATTGCTTATAGATGATACTTTAGCTGCCATTAGAAGACGCATGAAATAAAGATAATTAACCAATAATTCCCAAATGCGTTATTGCTTTTTTTGCCAATTGATACAAAACAGCTTACTGCATAAGGATAAGCGAGATGCGATTTAAAATCGAATATTGAGACGAAAATGATAAGTTTAAATTATATTTGGGTATGGTAGATATAGAGCTTTTAAGGTATTTAGAGGGGTATTTAACACAACACCGCTTACAACGATTTAATGAAGTCTTATTGCACCGCACCAAACATTTTACGGTTGCAACAGAAGATGTATTTCAATTGCATAATACCAGTGCAGTAATGCGAAGTTGTGATGTGTTTGGCATTCAAGAACTTAGTATTATTGAAGAACAAAATACAAAGCATATAGATAGAGAAATTGCAATGGGCTCCCAAAAGTGGGTCGATATTAATCGGTTTCAGTCGGCTAAGGATTGCATAAGGCATATGAAAAATGAGGGTTATCAAATTGTGGCCACAACACCCCACAAGAACGATTGTACTTTAGACGAATTTGACTATACAAAAAAATCTTGCTTTTTCTTTGGAAGGGAAACCGAAGGCTTGTCTCAAGAGGTACGAGATGTATCTGATTGTTTTTTAAAGATTCCTATGGTTGGATTTACAGAAAGTCTAAACATTTCGGTATCTGCCGCAATTATTTTGCAATATGTCACTCATAAATTGCGCTTATCTCAGATAGATTGGCAAATGACGCCAGAAGAGATTAATGAAAAGAAGTTAGATTGGATAAAGAAAACAATTAGAAGTTATGACCAAATCGTTGCACGTTATTTGAGTACTAATTGATGTCTTACTATAATACAGATCGAAACCTATTATAATATGTCTCGGATTGACGTAATGTATATGGTAATTTGCTATAAATTAAGATGTTGCGGGTTTTTTGTCTGAGTTTTTCTGTGAGTTGGCATATTTACAAGTTGTGCTCACAATGTTTTGGATAAGTATGCCACGTACTTTGGCAGCGAATACTAAAAATAGTATTTTTTAAGAGTTGTTATGTAGGTTTTTAGCTGGATGATATTCAGGTGTTGGTCTAGGGGAAATGGGAATGCCCGTTATTAGGAGTAGTTATTTTTCTAATTCTATTTGTCGGACAAGTAAATTAATATAGATTTCCAAATTCCAAGATTCTGAAATTTGACCTTGAACATTAGAAGTTACACCTAGAAGTAATATGTTCAGGGTTATTTTTATAATTTTGCTTAACAATGTCGAAATAGCAATTGCTATTCTATCCCATATATCTACTACAAGTCTAGTTGGTTTTTTAATGGATTTGAAACTATTTATGAAGACTTGGGTATGTGTTTATGTGGATATTCGCTCGAATACCAAAAAACAAATCCATAGGTATACCCATAGCAGTTGAACTCATGCCAAACGCAAGCAGGGCGTGGGTTTTAGTGAACAGGATGTTCAGATTTTGGGCTTCGGCAATCCAAACATTAGCTATTGTGTGCAGGCTTTATTGTATAATATTCCAGCCAATCCAGCGGTTCAGTCAGATTATGCTTATTAAATTCTAAATGTATCACTCGTCTTTTCTTTCCGTTTGTTGTTCTGTTCGAAGCGTGTAAGATCAGAGGTTTCATTAGCATTGCTCCTCCTTTTTCTACTTCACAAACAAATTCATTTTCTATATTCCAGTCTTTTGAGTCAGCACGAATTATTCTTTTTAAATGAGATTTAGGGATTACTTTTAATGCCCCGTTGTTTTTGTCCGTATTGTCTAAATGAATTCGAATAGTTATTGTGTCTTGTAAAATCTCAATTGGTGGTTGAACTCCGTGTTGTTTTTTTTTAAAAGTCCAATTCACATAATTTTCCAAATCAGCTTTTTTATCAACCGAAATGCTCAAATCCTGGTGATAAGCAACAAACCAATTCGATTCGCTTGGTTTGTCAAAATAAATGGCTTTTGTTAAAAAATATTCAGATTCGGAAAGGTCAGAAATTAAGTTAGCGAGTTTTTTGTTAAACAACAAGTTAGTCAATTCAGGCACGTTTTTGATTAATTGTCTAATAGCAAACAAGTCCTTTGTTTTCATAAAAGAGTTTCCTTCTTGTCCGGCATTTTCTATACAAGATAAAATTTCATTTATTTCATTGTTCGAATACAAGTCACTTAAAACGGAATATCCATTTTCTTCAAGTTCTATTTTGTTCTTTGCGGAGTTCATTTTAATTACCTACAACGGTTTGGCTAAGCTGCGTTTTAATGCAGTTTAGGTTTTGTTGTGCTTTCGTTATTTTTTTCTGTCGGCATCAAACCATTCAGCACTATTCCAACTTGGACTTGTTCCGCCGAGTTCAGGAAAGTGTAAATCAGGATTGTCCGATTGTATTAATCCTATTAATTTTTGTCCGGTCAAAAGCCATACTCTTGATTCTCCTGCTATAATGTCAAGAATTGCTTCTGCAAATTTTCCGTCTTCTTCTACGAAGTTGTCATATCGTCTAAAAACTAAAATCAGTCCTTTATATCTCTTATTATATATATCAGCGATACAATCTGCAAATGCATTTAGATTCTCACCATAATAGTCTGGAAAATTGAGAGCAATTTTTAATTTCTGATGTGCGTTTTTGCGATTCCAATTCCCACAATTCATTTCAATAATTTCGAAATTGTTTTTATTAAACCAATTCAAATCTTCGTCAAGAATTCTGTATTTGAAATACTTGCAAATTGGTCCGTCTTTCAGAATCTCAATATCCTTTTCTATTTTCTCTTCGTTTAATTCCATTTATTTATTCAAATCCGACAGTTTTGTGTATTATACTGATATAGGTTGACCTTTTTTAAGATTAATTTTTCTTTTTTAGGCATCTTAAAAGATGCTATGGCAATATACTAAATTACTAAATTTTTCAACTCTTTTTTATTTCCTCTGTAAGATTTGTATTGTGTGTTTGAGTTTAAATGTACTTCCGCAGGTTTTCTTAAGTCTAGACTAAAATGTGTTCTTAAATTATTGTAAATATATACAGCTTGTTTAACTGTTTTCTGAGCAATATCTGTATTTTTGATACAGTTTCTAAGTCCGTATTCATATTTTAAAGTTTTATTAATACGCTCTGCAATGGCATTTTCGTAAGGCTCATATTGTTCAGTCATACTCATTATTATGCCATTATTTTCTGCAAATTCGGTATACTTAGGATTGCAGTATTGAAACCCTCTATCGGAATGATAAATCAATTTTTTATCAGGATATTTTCTGTTTTTAATAGCCATATCCAGGGCTTTTATACAAAGGGAAGTTTTCATATGGTTATCTAGTTTGTAACTCATAATTTGCTTAGAATAAGCGTCTGTTACGACAGCCGAATAGTTGTGTCCGTTTTCGGTTTTAATATAGGTGATATCGCTCACCCAAAGCTGTTCAGGTCTATTGGGAACCTGATCTTTCACTAAGTTTTTATACTTTTTAAAAAGATGTTTAGAGTTGGTTGTAGTGATATAGTTTTTCCTTTTTTTGATGAGTCAATTATTCAGCCTTAAAAAGTCCTAGAATTTATCTCTTCCAATGTTTATATTTTGATTTTCCATCTGTGTTTTAAGATTGTAATATAGCTTGATTCCATCAGTTTCAGAGCTAACTTTTTTACGATAATCTTTTACCATAGTTGTAAGTTTTTGATGGTTTATTTCTTTGTTTTCTTGGGTTTTACATCTTTTGTATAAGGCTTGTTTAGTAATCCCAAAACATTCATAGAGCCATTTTCTTTTAAACGGTTTTTCTTTTTTAGCTCTATCTCTTTTGCTAATGTTTTGGGCAGCGACTTTTTTGCCATATCTACCCCTGTAATAAGTTCCATATCAGCAATAATATCCTGCTGAAAGTCCTTTACAAACTCTAGTTCTTCAATGCGTTCCCTTAGTTTTTTAATGTCATCGTTTTTACTCATGCCTGTATTTTGTTGCGCCAAGGTACTGTATTTTCTAATCCAATAGGAAATAGTTGTTCTGGGAACATCGTATTTTTTGGAAGCAAAGTTTGTAGAAATCTGACCATTCTGAATTTGCTCAACGACTAATAGTTTGGTCTCTAAAGTTGATTTTTGGTAGCTTTTTTTCGCCAGTGTTCTTTTTTTGTTTTCATAAGTGACTATCATTAAGTGAGGAATTTTTAGTCAACCTATTTCAGGAAAGTACATTTCTCAAATGTGTGGCAACGTTTAGTATAAGAATAGTAAGAGATTAAAATGCACTTACTTTTCGGTTTAGCACTTAGCCCTTATTATTTTTATATTTTGTTATGCATTGGCTTTCTCATTTTCGTCCAACTCAAAGAAGTCATTAACTGGTTTTTTAAATAAGTTCGAAAGTCTTAAAGAAAGAACTGTTGAAGGTACATATCTGTTTTTTTCAATTGAACTTATAGTTTGACGTGATACTCCAATTTTATTTGCAAGTTCTTCTTGGGTTAAGTTTAATATTGCTCTTTCAATCTTTAGTCGATTTTTCATTATTTATGCATTTTTTTTAAATATTCAAAATAGAATACTTGAATGCTCAGTAATAGCCAAAGTATCATCCAATCACCAATTCCACTAAAAGGTTCTTGTTTTTCTGTAAATACAAAATTTGCTAAATACGAAAATAAAGGATTGGTTATCGCAATAAATACAGCAAAGATAAAAGCAAAAGTAAAAGAGTGCATTCTTAAGTTTTTGACTAATTCGTCTTCAATTTTTTCTTTTGAGATTGAGACTATTAATAACCCAATTAATATAGAATACTTTGCAATTAATTTAAGATTAGTGTCTTTTGTTGTTAAAAATAGGGCGACAAACGCAATTCCAAATATTATCCAACCAACTTTTTTAAATTGATTCGACAATTGATATTTTTTTAGTTTGTCAATATTCTTTCTTTCGCACTCCATAATTGATTTTACATTCATAATTTTAAGTGTTTTGTAGTAAGTTTTCTTTCCTTAATGGAAAGTTTACTGTTTTTAATGACAAACATACTTTACATTTTACGATAAAAAAAATGTTTTCTCACTTATTATTAAATTAGAGTTGCGTTTTTTTTGCTTATGCATAACGTTCTGTATATGAAGCGTAGCGTTTTTAAAAGTACTACATTTCGGATTAGCACAGAGCCGAATTTTTATATTTTGTTTTTAATTTTTCTATATCAAAAGCCAAATTAAAAATTTGGCGGACTTTATAAATATAAACAAACCTTTCGATTAAGCATTTATTAGCTATGTTTTATACACCGTGTTAGGTGCCGACTTCTTCATGTAGTTCTAATTTTTTACTGAATAAAATATACTCTTTTAATCTTATTATTTTCAATGTGATAAATGGCTACTGCCTCGATTATTTGGTTTCCAAATCGAACATGTTCTTTATCAATAACAATATTACCTAATACAATTCTTTTTTTGAGCTCGCAATGTAAATTTGGTGTTTTATCAAACATATCTGAGTATTGCTTTCTCATTATTTCCTTGCCTTTATAAAGCAGTTTATCAGGATGAGAATAAATTTCAATGTCATCGGCATATGGTTCTAAAAATGCCTCAATATTTCTAAGATTATATGCGTTTAACTGTCTTTGCGCTAAATCACTTGGTGAGTCCTTAATTAAAGTATCAGGTTTAAAGATGACTCCTTTATTGATAATAGTATTTATTTTGGTAACGTTTTCAATATCTTCAATCGGATTTTCATCTAATAAAACAAGATTTGCTTCTTTGCCAATATCTACTGAACCAAATTCATTATCCTTGTCAAAAACTTTTGCGCCATTTATAGTTGATGCTTGAATAATTTTCCAATTACTCATTCCGCTTTTTTGCATAGCTTTTAATTCTTTCAAATAGGATGAAGCGTGTAAAGTTCCAATATTTCCAGCATCAGTACCAGTAGTAATTAAAACTCCTGCATCGGATAGAATTTTTAGGTTAGCCAAACTAATTGAGTCTGCTTTTTTTAAGCTTTCAATACTTTGTTGAGAGTTTGCGTAGTTTTTATATTTCTTTACTAGTATAGTATCAGGTAAATGTTTTAAATCAAGTAATGAACCTAATTGGTATGAATCTGCTTTTCGTAATTCATAGTTGTTAAAATTTAATTTTTGACCGAATGTATTAAAATATCCGCTATGAACTATTAATGTTGGACAAAGTATAGTTTTGTTATTCTTCATTAATTGAACGAAATCCTCTTTTAAAATTTCGTCATCTACACTATGCACTAAAAAATCCGCCCCATTTTCAACAGCCAATTGTGCTGTAATTCTTTGAGTTGCGTGTACTGCTACTTTTAAGTTATTTTTATGCGCTTCATCTATTATAGCTTTTATAATCGGAAGGTTTTTGCGTGCACTTTCCTCTGTGCTTAAGCCGTCTGTTCCTGCTATATACCAGATTTTTATAAAGTCAGGTTTATATTTTAACTGTTGTTGAACTCCATTAATACCGTCTTCGATAGTTTCTGTTAATGTGAAAGGTTCGTTTTCTCTCAATCCCTCAAATACTTTTGGTTTATAAGTAGTCAACAATGGCCCTGTCATATAAATGGAAGGTGAGGATGACTTATTTATAAAATCATTTCTTTGTTCAAGGAAATGATAGTTTGCACCAACATCAATTACTGTTGTAATACCATTTTGAAGATATCTCCTCAATTTGGTTTCCATATCAGTTTTTGCATATGCAATCTCTTTGTCATAATCTCTAAATTTTCGTAAATCAATAGCATCTGGACGAGTGTATAATCCTCCATTTTGAAAAAAATGAATATGTGAATCTATTAAACCAGGAATCAGATATTTATTCGTTCCGTCTATTTTGGTAGTATTTTTTGGCAGATTTACCTTAGTACTTTTTTGAATACCGGAAATCAAATTATCAATGATAATTACCGTTTGATTGGGTACTAATTTTTCTTTTTCGACATCAACTATCGTAACATTTGTAATAAAAGTTTGAGCAAATAGATAGTTTGAAAAGATTATAAATAATAATGTTAAAAGGTATTTATTTTTCATTATGATAAAATGTTTTTCTTAAGTAGTAATCAGCTTGCACCTAACGGTTTGAATAAAACACATTTTAATGTGTTTTACATTGTGTTAGCGGTTTGTTATTTTATTTCCCAAATAGTTTTGATAAAAATCCTTTTTTCTTATTCTTCACTACCCAAACCAATTCGGTTGTATGCCTTTTTGTAAACTGATTTGCGCCAAACTTGCCCCAAGCAAACCCATCCTTATTTTTTCCTATACGCAAGTCAGCAACAGTCCATTCGTCTCCATCAAATTTTTTCAGGAAGTCTTTGAATTCAGGATTCTTCTTTTCAAAATCAGATTTTTGTGAGCACAAGTTGTTTTCATCCCAAATTGTTATTACTGTTTTGTCGTGAATTTCATTTAGATGACATTTGTCTGGACTTTCGTAAAATTCCAATAAGTGTTTTAAATATTCATTCAGGTTTTGAGAATGAACAACAAATACTGCTGGATCGTGACAAGCAAAAAACACTTTGCTAGGTTTTCCATTATCGTTTAAATCCAAAATCCAATGATTTCCAAATCCATCATGTCCAAGTGTAAGAGAATTTGCTGATAATTCCCAAAATCCGAATTGATCAATTGAGTCGAAATAAATCATTTCAGGTCCATAACCATCCCAACCTTTTGTTTCTTTAAGTATTTCAATTATTTCGCTGTCAATATTTCTATTTGGGAAGTGCTCTTTCAGTTGTTCAATTTCGGAATCAGTTAATCCATCCTGAAATTCAAGTTGATATTTCTCTCCATCTTCGTCTGTGAAAGTGGATTCCCTTAATTTCTTTATTATTTCAAGATTTGTCATTTTGTTTTTTTCAAATAACCGCTAACGGTCTCGTATAAACGTCAGTTACGGGTTTAAAGTTACTGTTTTTTGGTTAAGCACTGACGGTCGCAATTCCGAGTGGATTCGGACGTAGTCGAATCCGCCGTAATTGCGGTTATACATTGTTGTGTGTAGGCTTTTTTGTCCAGACAACTATTGTATTTGCTGCTAAATCTCCGATGCGTTTATTTTGTTTATTATTCGCTGCAATTATTAATCCAATCAGAAAGATGTAATCGATAAATCCGAGAAAAAATCGACCGAATGCTTTTCCAATTCCGATTGGTTTAAATTCATTCGTTACCACTTTTAGTTTTAAAATTCTTTTTCCGATTGTTTGCCCCCAAATTCCTTCGCTTATTGGCCATAAAAAGAATCCAATTAGGAACATTCCAAAAGCAGGTAAACCATTCAGGTTATATCCAACTTCATCCTCCAACGGTGTCCCAAAGAAAAATCCAAGAACAAATCCGATTATTCCATAAATGTAAAAATCAATGATAAAGGCTGAAATTCTGTATCTTTTTTTTGCGATTTCAAATCAATTAGAAATCGGTCTTGCAATGGACTGAATCTAAAGATATGAAAACGTTACCTTAAAGTATTTATTTTTTTTTAAAAAGAGAGTAATTGCTTACAACGTTTAGTGTAAAATGCGTTTTAATGCATTTTTACACATTGTTGGCACCAGTTTTTAATTATTATTTATCATTTCGTTCGGATCAAAACCGTACATAAATTTATTCAGTTGTCCATTTGAACTTTCCAGTCCGATAATGTCCATTAATTCCTCAAAATATGTACAAACTCTTTCTCGGTCTTCAGTGTCCAATTCCATATAAACTTCAGCAAATCTTGAAAGTCCGATTTTAATCTTGTCTTGATATTTTTTGTCAGTCGGATTTTCAGATTCCGCTACGCTTTTAAAGTCAGACGCAACCCTATTAATTTTATCTGTAAAAATCGGTCGCATTTTTTCGTCAGCGATTCCAGGATAGTAATTTTCCGCTACAAATTTTTTCTTTGCGATAAATTCCACAAATTTTTCATTCGCATTTTCAGGTGTTTGCATTTCATTCGCATTTTGTCCACAAGCAGATAAAGTTAAAAACAGAACTAATATTTTAATGTATTTTGTCATTTCTCAAATTCTGAGTAACGTTCCGGCTATGAGTAGTTGCGGGGATTAGCACTTAACTTAGCAAGTAAACACAAAACTGAAAATCCGCGAGTATTTTCAGAAGTAGGCGAAAACAAGCAATTACTTATAGCCATTGTTAACTTTTGTTTTTTAGTAAAAAAAAATCACTTAATAAATCATTATTTTTTCTCTTGATATTGTCCTTTTGGAATATCATACTAAAGCCCTTTGGCATTGCAATACTTCTGATTGTTGTTTTTTTGTTTAAAAGATCCAAATATTTTATCCAGCCAAATAAAATTCTGCCAATAAATAACATTAACATTCTTATTATTCTAGAGGAAAAGGATTCTATCAAGAATTGAGAATTGAATACGGCAATAGTACTCGCTTTACCTTCTGCTACCTCATACTCCTTTAAACTGCATTTTGTGAATAAACTTCTTAACCCGGTAAATGTAAATCTAAAAAAATCATAAGGAGGACTATGGTAGGGGAAATTGAATGGTACTTCAATTAAAATGTTTCCACTTGTTTTAACTACTCTTTCAATCTCTTTAGCGACTTCCCAAGGTTTGAAAGTATGTTCTAAAACTTGACCTGCGATAACTAAATCAAAAGATTCATTTGCAAATGGTATCTGATGACTATCAAATACTATATCTGGCTTAAACTGTGAATGGATATCCGAAGTTATTAACAATGATTTTTGCCCAAACACACTTTTATACCACTCGATTTTATCTCCAGCACCAATAATTAAAATTTTTCCATTTATATGAGTCTGGGCTAGTTTCTCATATCTTTTGGTTAAAGTAAAATCTTTAGACAATGATGGTAATAAATTTTGTCTAATGCTATTTTTGAGACTTTTCCTTCTATAGTTTGAATCTTGTGCAGTAGGTTTTTTTGAGATTATATCATTGATATTAAAAATACTTTCTGTCTCATCTATTATGATAGGAATATTGTTTGATGTTGGATACGAATTAGAACACATAAATAAAACTTCATGCTCATTAATGTGTTTAACGTGTTCCTTTGTTATAGGGTTAATTAGCGATTCTTTTAAGAAATCATCTTTTGTTTGATTCATTATTCTGTAAATAAAAAGTTAACGGTCTTGTGTATGAAACGTAGCGTGTTTAAATACATTATCGTTCCAGTTTAGCACTTAGCCAAATATAAATAATTTGCTTAACAGGGCAAATGCATCATAAATTTAATATTTTGATAAGATATTTATTGCTTAAAGCAGCTTTAAGTCTTCTACTTTTAAGTCCTACTTTAGCCTTTTTGTCTTTTTTAAGAAGGTTTAATGCAATTTTACTTAGAATAGAGAAGTTTTGAGCCGCATTTTTTGTTCTTTTTCTGGA
>JABSPM010000088.1 GCA_013215095.1 Flavobacteriaceae bacterium
CAGAACTCGATAAGCCATCGCCATTACCGGTGGCTTCTGAATCCTCAAGAAATGCACCCACAGCCATTTTAGTTCCATCACTGCTCATAGATACAGAACATCCAAACTCATCATCAGCTCCTGTATTCTCGCCTTTTAGTTTTGCTTCTTGGAGCCATGAAGCGCCAGTCTTAGAAAAAATATACACCGCACCAGAACTCGACAAATCATCGCCAATCCCCGAAGCATCTGAATCCTCACCATAAGCTCCTACAGCCACTTTAGTGCCATCACTACTCATGGCGACCGAACAACCAAAATTATCACCACTATCAGCATTATTTGCTTTTAACTTGCCTTCTTGAGCCCATGAAGTACCAGTCTTAGAAAAAATATACACCGCACCAGACTGGCTGGTACTATTACCATTTCCAGCCGCATCTGAATCCTCATAACGTGATCCGACAGCAACTTTATTACCATCACCGTTAACAGCTACAGCATACCCAAAATAATCACCATCTTCCATATCATTAGCTTTTAATTTCGCCTCTTGCGTCCATGAACCATTAGTATAAGTAAATACATATAGTGCGCCAGAATTACTATATAAATCGCCAATTCCAGCCGCATTTGAATCTTCCCGATAAGCCCCAACAGCCACTATAGTACCATTACTGTTCATGGATATAGAAAACCCAAAATAGTCAAAACTTCCTGCATTATCCGCTTTTAGTTTCGCTTCTTGAGTCCAAGATTCGCCAGACTTAGAAAAGATATACACCGTACCAGAACTCGACAAGAGATCGCCATTTCCAAAGGCATCTGAATCCTCACCATAAGCACCAACAGCTACTTTAGTACCATCACTGCTCATCGACACCGAAAACCCAAATGCATCCCAATTTCCCACATCATTAGCTTTTAGTTTTGAACTCATACTCCCTAAGGGTAATACCATACCAGCTCCTGTACAGACATTCATCCATTTGGTACCATTAAAATTCATTAAACAATTTTCATCTGCACTAAAAGCAATAAGGCCTTCAGCAGGATTTACTATAGCATTAATTTCAAGATTGGTCATTACGGGAGTTAAGAAACCCTGGGTTGTAGATTCGAGATCTAAGATCGCAGAAGGATCAGGAGTTGTTGTGTTCACACCAACTTGGCTTTGTAAGACCTGTGCGCTTAAGACTAAGAGACAAGCGATGTAAATCTGTTTTATCATGTTTTCTAGGTTTTATAAATATTATGTTATTAATCAACTTTATTAAAGACTATCGTTGCCAAAACTTAACAGCCCTATGGCAGCGGTAAACTGAATTTGACTTATCATGTAAGCGTGCTCTGAGCCCGTCAAAGCGTCTTAATGTTTAAGGCAACGTACCGCAGCAGCAGTAGCACGATACGTGTAGCTCCCACTTACTCCAGAACCATTGAAATCATAGTAATACGCATTAGCTCCCCCTATGCTACTGGTCCAATAGCGTCCAAGACTACCAACACTATTTACAGCTCCGTTAGTATATAGGCGTGTACCCTGGCTTGGCAAAGCTAAGGCACTATTGGCCGCGGTAGTGCGATTGATAATAGCCTCCGCATCAATTAGGTTAGTCATCTCTATCTTAGTCGGTAAACGATAACCTTGCGGGCAAGGATTATTTGTACCCGACACACCTTGCCATAAAGCGTCTTCAACTGAATTTGGTGATACGCCAAAATCCAACCAATTAAAATCCTGAGTTACGGGACTATCATCTCCTGCATAAAAGGCAGCCGTATTCGGGTTAATGCTTGTCGCATGGTTGGTAATTAGAGTTGCCGTTTGGGGATTTCCTACTGTTGCCCCCAAGAAGTCCATTGCTTCATGACCATCGGCATAGCGTCCCCACTGAAACAGTGCGCCATATCCATTACTATCATTATATACCAATGCCTGTTTTGTAGGGTTAAATTGCGCATGATTGACATTTGAATAATTGGCACCTAAATTATTATTTAGCCAAATGTTTCCGTCCGCTGCACTTACTGGTATATAAACAAACCTGTGGTTGGTATCGGTAAAATTTCGATCCCGTATGCCTCCTGAAACATCCAATTTTACATGTCCCTTACTATTTCCATTAACTTTAAAATCTAAAGTTGCAATGGTTTTCTGAACTTCAAATTCTAATTGTTTCGCATTAAAGGTACCATCGCCATCCACTTCTATGGTTGCACTTATACTTCCAGAATCTGAAAATGTCCCTGAAGGATATTTTAATCGGAAACTATTGTTTTCGCCAGGTTCACCAGTACCATCATTAAAAGGTGTATAATCGCCAACATAAGCATCATATCCTCCAGAACCTTCCGTATATGGTATTGCTACCGTAATTCGATTTGCTTCATTATCAACTACCCCTTGAATATCTAATAGAGGTGAACCATCATTGACCGAAAGCACAACTGTGGTATAAGGTAAGGTAAAATGTGCATCTCCATTTCGGATATTAAATGTTTTTGTACAATTTAAGCTCATTTTGCTCCAAACCGCAGTTAAAGGACCTGTAGTGGACGGTGTTCCTATTAAGGAATATTCTATCACTTGTGACCCACCAGATACAATAGTTGTTTCTGTTGGACTCACAGCATTTACAGTAATTCCACTTACCCCACTTAAGACCAAATCTGCTATTGAAAAGGTCATCGTAGAATTGTATAAACTGTTGTTAGTGATGGTTACAGAAAATTTATTAGATGCGGTAAATGGAATACCATTGACAAAAGCACCTTCAAAACCATTAGAACTACAATCACTCTCAATTGCGGATGATGATGATGATGATGTACCGAGACAGGACCAATCTGGGTTAGACGGCGTACCTATATTAATTTGCAAACAATGCTCTTTTATATTATAAATTACCAAGCCCTCTACAGGATTTGAAATGCCATCACGTTGTGCCGTAGTCATTCGCGGGAATAACACCCCTTTATCATTACTACTAACATCTAAAATTGATGAGGTCTCAGGACTCGTTGTTCCTATACCTATCTGGCCGAATGCAACTTGTATGCTTATTACTAAGATACAAGTCATAAAAATACTTCTTATCATTTTATTTTAGTTTATTGGTGTTTTTATATCATAAGTCCCCGATTAATTGTGTGGATTTTGAAGGCTCAGTTTAAGACCAATCAACGGTCACAAAAGCCTCCTCAAAATTAACCACAGCAGAGAAAATGTTGATCAACATTAAGGTTAAATCTTACAAAATACTGCTACAAAACTACATTTCATCGTATTTTTTAATCGTTTTGTCGAAAATAGTGCTTTTTACTTACACTTGCAAATTTCAACTCCATTTTTCTCACATTAGGTTCAAAATTAATTTCAAAAGGTCTTTGAATATGTTGTACTTCATATAAGGTAGAAAATAACCCTATCTAAAGCTATGCGTTCATTTTCTACCTTATATGAAGCAAAACATCAACTTTTTCTTTTACGTTACTTTCAAATGGAAAATGGTATTACATACACGGAGTAAAAAATAGGTTTAAACGGTTTTAACCCCATGTTTTTATCAAAAATCCCTAGGCTATAGGATAAAAAAGATGCCGATAACGTTGAACTACTCATTTTTTAACAGCACTAATTGGTAAGAAAAAAGTTAAACGCTTAGACAGTACCTAAGGCTTCGGTGTCTACTATATTAGATTATAACGTTGATCCTATTGCACAACTGGAAGTCGTGTAACAGAACTTATAATTAAAACAGCTCATTCGTTTAATCTCATGTAAAAAACAATTGGTATTAACTTATTGTGCATCTCTAATTTTAAAAAATAAAAACATAACTCAGGTCTCACAACATGTATGCTAAAAATTTTGTAAAAAAGTGCACAAAAGATCATTCTACAAGGCGCATTTAAACGCGCTTAAGGTCAGCGCATCACTTCTTCCATCGTATGGTTTCCATTATGCGTCGGATATCCTCTTTTAAGTAATTTGCAGCTGGTAAGATGGAATCATAATTTGGTTTCACATTAAAATACAATGCCCCAGTAACAAAATGATTAATGCTATCTGTGGCATAAAATTGGGATTGCGATGCGGCATTACCTCCAACATCATAAAACATGCCATAGACTTTATGTTCCTCGTCAACAAAACGCTCTCCCGAAATAGCATCTGCTTTTTGTGTATGCTTTTGTGTTAAATTTTGTGCATCTAACAAATACACCTTAATATCATCCTTTACCGCTTTATAGGTTATATAGATAGTACCTTTAATACTCGGATATTCCAAATTGACACCTTGAGTGTTGCCGTCTCTAGAAATTTTAATTTCCGAAATATCACTTGCCAAGCTATTTTTTTCAAATGAAAACGGCAATATGGTTTGGTTCACAACATATTCGGGTTTTGGATACTCTAATCTCAAATACGCTTTTGGTTTTGGAATAGCATCACTACCACAAGACACAAATAACACAGCTAGGATCAATTTTATAACTATTCTCATTCTTTATTTGTCGTAATTTTAATACGTTTTATTCGTTTTTTATCTAAGGCTTCTATAGTAAAAACGTATGTTTCAAAATTTATTTTACTATTAACCCTTGGAAAACCACCATAAATTTCTAAAACAAATCCTGCAATGGTTTCGGCTTCACCTTTATTAGCTTCAAAAACAGTATCATCATCAACTTTAATAATACGATACACTTCTTTTAAAGGGGTTTTTCCTTCAAAGACATAGTTGTTATCATCTAATTTAGAATAGCTGAGATTATCCGCATCAAATTCATCACTTATATCGCCAACAATTTCTTCGATAACATCTTCTAATGACACCAATCCAGAAGTTCCGCCATACTCATCTACCACCACTGCCAAATGCACTTTTTTCTCTTGAAATTCCTGCATTAAATCATCTAGCTTCTTGTTTTCTGGGACAAAAAATGGAGCTCTTAACAAGCTTGTCCATTCAAATTCTTTTTTATCTAAATGCGGCAATAAGTCTTTGACATAAAGCACCCCCAAAATCGTATCTACATTGTCTCTAAACACAGGAATCCTAGAGTATCCTTTTTTAATGATATCTGGAAGTATCTCGCTAAATTTTAAAGTTTCATCCAACGCAAAAATATCTATTCTTGGCTGCATGACCTGTTTAGTATCTGTATTTCCAAACGACACGATACCTTGCAAAATCTTTTGTTCTTCTTTGGTTGTAGCGTCTTCACTGGTTAATTCTAAAGCTTGAGACAAATGATCGACACTCAATTTTGATTTCTGCTTTCCTAATCTACCATGAATACGCTTTGTAATGACCTGCATTGGCACACTAAAGGGTGAGAAAAACAGATCCAAAGCTCTTAGCGGATATGCCATAAATTTTGCAAATTTGACGTTATTTCTACTCGCATATACTTTAGGTAAAATCTCTCCAAACAATAAAATCAAAAAGGTTACAACGACCACTTCTACTACAAATTTAAGCAGCGGTGAACTTATAGTATCGAAAAAATAGGTACTGAGATAGGCAAACAAAATCACGACTCCGATATTAATAAAATTGTTTGTAATTAAGATGGTTGCCAATAATTTATGTGGCCTTTGTAATAACTTGTATATAATTTCGAATGGTTTGGACGCTGCTTGTAACTCCTCATCAATATCAGCCTTCGACAAAGAAAATAGTGCCACCTCAGCACCAGAAATTAGAGCCGAGCAGAGCAACAGTAACAGCAGCAGCAATACTCCTGAAACAACAGTAAAATCTATTGACATTAAGGCGATAAACAAACTATAGGGCTCAGGATCCAAACGTGCAGGTTTTAGTTATACAATTAAAATGGTAAGACATCATTATCAGCTTTAGACGCATTGACCTGCTGTGCAGTGTTTTTGGCTTTTGGTTTTTTTGGGCTTGCACCTTGACCAGAAGAAGCATCCTCCTTTGCATTTAAGAATGTAACATCTGAACAGTAAATTTCGGTAGTATATCTGTCATTACCACGATCATCTTGCCACTTTCGCGTTTTAATACGCCCTTCTACATAGACCTTATTTCCTTTACTTAAATATTTCTCACAAATTTCGGCAACCTTATTACGCACCACAATAGTATGCCATTCTGTAGTTGTAACACGTTCATTGGTTTGTTTATTTGTATATATTTCATTGGTTGCTAAGGAAAATCTACCTACACAATTTTTAGCATCAAAATAATGCAGCTTTACCTCATCTCCGAGATGCCCTATAAGCATCACTTTATTTAAAGTTCCAGACATACTATAGTTTTTACAACACAAAACTACTAGATTTCGTATTGACAACACTAAAAGTAACAAAAAAATATGAAACTATCCTATAGCTTATAGGCATCTAAGAATTTAGAAATAAGAATTGGCACTGGATAATTCCTTATGGTATTGATCGCAATGGCATCATTTCCTAGTTGAGGTACATTGACAATCCAAAACTTTGTAAACAAATGTTGATGTGATAATTTATGAACAATGTCCTTATCATTAAACAAGGTAATTGTGAAATTTTGGTGATTTACAATCTCTAAAAATCGTGTATTTCTAATTAATTCATCTTGGGTAGTACTGGAATCTGTTTCTACTAAAGGCAATTGGTATAACTGCTGCCAAATACCTTTAGACAAACGCTGCTCTATTAAAACAGTATCCGTTTGAGAAAACACCGCCAAGAAATTAAAATACCTTTTCGTGATCTTAAGCTTTTTTAATTTAACAGGAAGGCTTCTAATGGTCGCTTTCTCTAAGGCTACACAAGAAGCATCTAAGGGACAAACTTGACAATCAGGTGCTTTTGGTTTGCATTGGCGTGCCCCAAACTCCATTATTGCTTGATTATAATCACCAATATCTCCATTAGGCAATAATTGCTGCGCTAGACCTTTAAAGGTTTTAATGCCATTGGTCGTATTTATAGGCGTATCAATCCCAAAGTATCTAGAGAGTACACGATAGACATTTCCATCTACAACGGCAGCTGCCTCATTATAACAAATAGATGCAATAGCGCTAGCGGTATAATCGCCAACCCCTTTTAATTGCAACAAGCCTTTATAATTTTTTGGAAATTCGCCCTTAAGTTCATTTACGACATATTTTGCCGTAAAATGCAAATTTCTAGCTCTAGAGTAATACCCCAAACCTTCCCAAAGCTTTAAAACTTCTGTTTCTTCGGCCTTGGCGAGGTCAAAAACCGTAGGATAATACGCAACAAATCTTTCGTAATAAGGCAGTCCTTGCTTTATCTGGGTCTGTTGTAGAATGATTTCGGACAGCCAAATAAAATATGGATTTTGGGTTCTACGCCATGGCAAATCACGTTTATTTACTGCATACCAACTTGTTATTGTTTTGGAAAAATTCATTTATAAAATAATCGCTTTGCAAAAATAAGTGTTTATTAGGTTAAAATTTAATGAATTAGGCTTGAAATGTTCAATTTTAAACATATATTTGCATGCCTAAAATCTAAATAGATACAACCCTAAAAATAATACTAAAATGACGAAAGCAGATTTAATAGCGAAAATTTCTGAGAAATTAGGAATTGAAAAAGGAGATGTTCAAGCAACTATTGAAACATTTATGAGTGAAGTTAAAAATTCTTTAGAGAGCGGAGACAACGTTTATTTAAGAGGATTTGGAAGCTTTATTATCAAAACTAGAGCAGAAAAAACTGGTAGAAATATTTCTCAAAATACGACAATCAAAATTCCAGCTCACAATATACCAGCATTTAAACCAGCAAAAGTTTTTGTTGAAGGCGTAAAAACCAATGTTGCTGTTAAATAAATCATTAAAAAAATATTAACTCAAAAAAAAAATCATTTATGCCAAGTGGTAAAAAACGTAAGAGACACAAGGTAGCGACTCACAAGCGTAAGAAAAGAAGACGCGCTAATCGTCACAAGAAAAAATAATTTGAAAAAGTAGTTAGTTTTTTAACTACTTTTTCGGTTTTTATTAAAATCGTTCTTTGATATCAAATTCATGTGCTTAAAATTGTAGTACTACCTTACAATTCATGAATTTCTCGGATTAAAATCCTGTGATCAAAAATTAATGTTCAATCCATCTGTACAATTCTAGGTGATACTTTATTTGAACGCTTAGCTCTATTTTAGCGGTATTATAATTTTAATTATACGCTTTTTATTGCATTTTCGTCATGTACTGTTCACTCATAGTGTATGGATAAAAATTAACACCATGAATAAAGAATTAATTATTCGTTCTAGTTCTAATAATGTTGATTTTGCCTTATTAAAAGATGGAAAACTAATCGAATTACAAAAAGATGAAGACGATAACAAGTTTTCTGTTGGTGATGTGTTTATAGCCAAAATCAGAAAACCTGTACAAGGACTTAATGCTGCATTTGTTAATGTAGGTCATGAAAAAGATGCGTTTTTGCATTATCATGACTTAGGTCCAAAACTCCCTTCACTTTTAAAATTCGTAAAACGTGTAAGCACAGGTAAACTTAAAGATTATTCTTTAAAGGATTTTCCATTTGAAAAAGAAATTGATAAAGGCGGAAAGATTAATGACGTCTTAAAATCAAATCAATCTGTATTAGTACAAATCGTAAAAGAACCTATATCCACTAAGGGTCCAAGAATCAGCTCAGAAATATCTATTGCTGGACGTTACTTAGTCTTAGTTCCTTTTTCTGAGCGCATTTCTATTTCACAAAAAATTGAAACACGCGAAGAGAAAGATCGTCTTAAACGGTTGGTAAAAAGTATTACTCCAAAAGGATTTGGAGTCATTGTACGTACTGTTGCAGAAGGCAAAAAAGTAGCAGAACTAGATAAAGATTTACAAAATTTGTACAGTCGTTGGACTGCAATGTGTAAACAGCTACATAAAGCACATCATCCCAGTAAGGTACTCGGAGAAATGAATAAAGCCTCTTCTATTTTAAGAGACATTTTTAATGATACATTTACTTCGATAACTGTTGATGATGAAACGCTTTTTTATCAAATTAAAGATTACGTGCAAGAAATTGCACCCAAAAAAGAATCCATAGTTAAGTTATATGAGTCTAATGTTCCTATTTTTGAAAAATTTGGAATAGAAAGACAAATAAAAACGTCATTTGGAAAAACCGTATCCATGGCCAAAGGAGCCTATTTAGTGATAGAACACACAGAAGCTTTGCATGTTATAGATGTAAACAGTGGTAACCGTTCTAACAAAGCTAAAAGTCAAGAAGACACAGCTCTCGAAGTTAACCTCATTGCTGCTACCGAGTTAGCACGACAATTGCGCTTGCGCGATATGGGAGGTATTGTAGTGGTAGATTTTATAGATATGAGCCATGCCGAAAACAGAAAAAAACTCTTTAATCATCTTAGAGATGAAATGAAAGATGACAGGGCTAAACATAAAATTTTACCACCAAGTAAATTTGGATTAATACAAATGACCAGACAACGTGTACGACCAGAAATGAATATTAAAACTAGAGAAGAGCACCCTAATGGTGTTCAGGGTAAAGAAGTTGAAGCCACTATAGTTTTAGTAGAAAAAATCAATCACGAACTGGAACAACTATTAAAAAAAGACTACAAAAAGATAACCTTAAACACACATCCTTTTATAGCAGCCTTTTTAACGAAAGGTTTTCCATCTATACGTTCAAAATGGTTTTTTGAACACAAAAAATGGGTAAAAATACAACCAAGAGATGCTTACACATACTTAGAGTATCATTTTTATGACAAAGATGGTTCTCAAATTAAATAATTTTAAAAAAACGCCTTGTTATTAAACTTGGCGTTTTTTTTATCTGCTACTCCAGCACGAGCCCGCCCTTGTTTTCTTCTGAAATTTAGGGTTATTTATAACGGTTTCATACCGTGCCCAATTTGGACGTAATACGCTTTTTGTACTGTGTTAAAAAGCAAGCTTCAATTGTAGTTTTTTATATGAAGCCATAGCAATATTAATACACAGCAACCGCTATTGCATCAGATAAGCACTAGATACATAAAGCCATCAACCCTAAAACTGATGACTCTAATACCATTTTTCAATTGAAATTACTTGAATAAAACGCCTTTTCCCCTTTCTCTTTCCATCTAAAAAGAAACCCTAGCTGAGGCTATACTTTCATTTCCTAATTTAACTTTTATAATATTTTCAAACTGAAAACAATATAATTATCTTATAAGACTTAGAGCTCAAAAAGCAGTCATTTCTTAGCTTGTCTAGGCTAATGGGCTTTATCCTAAGGAGCTGGATTGGGTATTATAGCATGTATGGCATTAATTTTTTCTAATATTTCCGCACTTAATTCGACATTAATACTTCCAATATTTTCCTTTAATTGTTGCATATTAGTTGCTCCAATAATATTACTCGTTACAAATGGCTGTTGGGTTACAAAAGCTAAAGACAATTGTGCCAAACTCATATTATAAGCCTTTGCTAACTCTAAGTAGTGTTGTGTTGCCACCGTAGCTTGTGCACTACTATAACGTGCAAATCTAGGAAACAGTTTTAATCTCGACTTAGGTGTAGCTTTGCCCTCAATATACTTTCCTGATAAGACCCCAAATGCCATCGGCGAATAGGCGAGCAAACCAAGTCCTTCTCTTAACGATACCTCTGCCATATCACCTTCAAAGACTCGATTTAACAAGGAGTAGGCATTCTGTATGGTTTTCATTCTTGGTAAATTATGGTTTTTAGATTCTTCTAGATAGCGCATTGCTCCCCAAGCTTTTTCGTTAGATAAGCCCACATGTCTTATCTTTCCAGCCCTTATCATCTCATCCAGTGTATGTAAAACTTCATTGAAGTTATCTGTCCAAGGATCATTAGCGTTATGCGTATAATCTCTTACTCCAAACGTATTGGTTTGGCGCTCTGGCCAATGCAACTGGTACACATCTATATAGTCTGTTTGTAAGCGCTCTAGCTCTGCATTTACAGCACTTTTTATAGATTTTGGACAGAAACCAGTACTTCTAATATGCGCTGTATAGTCTCCCGGACCAGCAATTTTACTCGCCAATACCAGGCGTTCTCTATATCCTGTCTTTTTTAGCCAAGATCCGATAATTTTACTGGTACGACCTTGAGTTTCGGCGGTTGCTGGTACGGGATATAATTCGGCAGTATCAATAAAATTAACACCTTGATTAAAGGCATAATCCAATTGCTCATGAGCTTCTGCCTCTGTATTCTGATTGCCCCAAGTCATTGAGCCTAAACAAATCTTGCTGACTTTTATAGTTGTATGTGGGAGTCTACTGTACTTCATAAATTAAAGGGGTTACATTTCATTTAATAACTCAGAAATCTCATCTAACTTTGGTGTTAGAATAACTTCTATACGTCTATTTTTTGCTTTGCCTTCTGACGTATCATTTGCAGACACTGGTGCAAATTCTCCACGGCCTGCTGCTGTTAAGTTTTCTGGATGAATGCCCTTATGCTCTCTAAGTATTTTTACAATAGCCGTTGCACGCTTAGTAGACAAGTCCCAATTTCCTCTAATTTGTCCATTTCCGCCATAAGGAACGTTATCCGTATGCCCCTCAATCAAGACTGCAATCTCTGAGTTTTCAGCCAACCCTGTTCCTAGTTGCTTTACGGCTTTACGTCCTTCGGTTCCAACTGCCCAGCTTCCTGATTTAAATAAGAGTTTATTTTCCATAGAAACATATACTTTTCCGTCTCTTTGCTCTACCGTCAACCCTTTGCCTTCAAAATCTGTGAGTGCCCTAGAAATCGCCTCTTTTAAAGCGTTCATTGCTTTATCTTTAGCCTCCATTAAACTTTCCAATTCATTAACTCTATTGGAACGTTCAGCGAGATCTTTTTCAAGGTGTTGTAAACGCTCATTTTCTTTCAACAATGCCTGTTCTTTGGCTTCCAATTGCTCTAACAAGGCTCTATTGGTCTTGGCATTTGCCGCTATTGCACTAGAACTATTTTTTTCTAGGGCTTCATAGGATTTGTTAAGTTTTTCATGTTTGGATTTTAATGCGCTCAAATCACTTTGCAATTGATCTCGCTTTGCTAAAGCGTCATTATATTGACTTTGTAAGGCAGAAAATTCTTTCTCTAATTGTACTTTATCCTTACTTAAGCCTTTATTTTGATTTTCAATTTTTCTATGCGATTTTTTGAGATTGGCATATTTATCTTCTAACTCTTTATACACTTTTGAAGAAACGCAAGACATTGCAAACACTCCAATTAATACTCCTGTTGCTACTTTTTTTATCATTCTAAATATTATATTTTTTAAACTATTTCTACTAAAATGGGACAATGATCACTATGTATCGCTTCGGTTAAAATCACTGCACGTTTTATGCGTTCTTTTAAAGGTTGACTTACCATGGTATAATCCAAACGCCAGCCTTTATTATTTGCGCGTGCGTTAGCGCGATAACTCCACCAACTAAAGGTTTGGTTTTGTGGATGCAAGTACCTGAACGCATCAATAAATCCACTATTGATAAATTGTCCCAGCCACTCACGTTCTTCGGGTAAAAATCCAGATACACCTTTCATTTTGGGGTTATGAATATCAATCGCTTCATGACATATATTCTAATCGCCACAAACTATGAGGTTTGGAACGGTCTTTCTTAAATCATTTAAGTACTCATAAATCCTATCCATGTAATCAAACTTATGCTGTAAACGTGCAGCATTGGTTCCAGATGGTAAATACATACTCATAATAGAGACCTCATCATAATCTACTCTAAGGTTTCTCCCTTCAAAATCCATAGTTTCTATCCCAGTGCCATAAGCAATATGATTGGGCTCAGATTTGCACAAAATGGCAACACCGCTATATCCTTTTTTTTGAGCACTAAACCAGTAGCTATACTTATAACCGGCTTCTTCAACCAGGTTGAGATCTAATTGTGATTCCATGGCTTTAATCTCTTGCAAGCAAATCACGTCTGGATCTGCACTTACCAACCATTCTATAAAGCCTTTATTGATGGCTGCTCGTATTCCATTTACATTATAGGATATAATCTTCATAAATTCAACTTAGATTTTCAGCTAAAATAAATAAAGCACTACTTTTACAATGTATATTTTAAACAGTTTTAACGAAATCCTCAATAAAATATATTAATTAGATTTTAGTTTACTTAAAAGATGCGGTTTTTATTGTCCTTTTTTACGTTATGTTTTTGCTTGTCCTTGTTTTCGCAAGAACAACAGTCCAACTATAGGATAAAAAAAGTAAGAGTAGCTCAAGTTATACAGGTAGACTCTGTAAGTCTCAATTCGAGTTGGTTTATTTTAAAGTCTAAATTTGGAAAACCAATAGACACTACCTATTATAACATTGACTTTAAAACTGCGACACTAACTCTAAAACAGCCTCTTGAAACAGACTCTTTAATTATATCATATTTAAAATATCCCGATTTTATAACCAAAACCTACAAACAATTAGATAAAGGTATTATTGTTACACCAACTGGAGGTATGAAGCGACTGTATCAATTATCCCAGCCAAGTGAAACAAAGGTTTTTAAGCCTTTTGATGGCTTAACAACTTCTGGAAGCATTTCTAGAGGCGTTACTATAGGTAACAATCAAAACGCTGTACTCAATAGTGAGCTCGACTTACAACTCTCGGGTAAACTAAGTGATAAAGTATCCTTACGTGCATCTATACAAGATGCTAATATTCCGTTGCAACAAAGCGGATATTCTCAACGTCTGGATGAATTTGACCAGGTATTTATAGAGGTATTTAGTAAAAATTGGAACATCAGAGCTGGTGATATTGATTTGCAAAATTCAAACTCGTATTTCGCTAATTTTTCTAAACGTGTTCAAGGCTTGTCGGTTAATACGACAATAAATCACTTAGATTCTAAAACCAATATTTTTGTTTCAGGAGCTTTGGTTAGAGGTCAATTTGCACGAAGTCAAATTTCTGCCGAAGAGGGAAATCAAGGCCCTTATAAACTTAGAGGACAAAATGGAGAGTTATTTGTTTTAATTGTATCTGGAAGTGAGACTGTATATAGTAATGGCATCGCTTTAAAACGTGGAGAAAACAAGGATTATATCATTGATTACAACGCTGGAGAAATCATATTTAACGCCACATATCCTATTACTTCTGAAATGCGTATTACAGTAGATTACCAATTTAGTGATCGTAATTACTCGCGTTTCATTGTATACGGTGGAGGAGCTTATGACAGTGAAAAACTAAACATGTCTGTGAATGTATATTCTGAAAATGACGCAAAAAATCAGCCTTTACAGCAGAATTTATCTTCGGAATATATTGGAGTTCTTTCGGATGCTGGTGACAATACCGATTTAATGACTGCCCCATCCGCTTTTTCCGAAACCTATAATGCTAATAGAATTCTCTATAAAAAGGAAGTCGTTAATGGCGTTGAAACTTTTGTATTTTCTAACAACCCAAATGATGCCCTGTTTAGTGTAAACTTCAAAAATGTAGGCGATGGGAAAGGAAATTATAAGGTTGCTACTGAGATTGATGGGCAAACCATAACTGCTATTCAAACTATTTATGAATATGTAGCTCCAATAAATGGTGCGTTGCAAGGTAGTTTTGAGCCTATTATTCAATTAATTGCGCCAACCCGACTTCAGCTTGCGGTTGTTAATGGCATTTATCAGCCCACAGAACAGACCACTATTAACTTTGAATTAACTGGGAGTAAAAATGATCTTAACTTATTTTCGAGTCTTGATGATGATGATAATGATGGCTTTGCAGCAACCTTTAAAGCGACGCAAAACATTATTAAAAACGATAGTTTATGGAATTTAGATGTCTTTGTCAATAGCGATTATATTGACACTAATTTTAAAACTATTGAGCAACTTTACAACGCCGAATTTAATAGAGATTGGAATATTGAAACCACTCTAGGTCATCAAACACTAATTAAAAGCGGCCTAAACCTTAAACATCATAAAAAAGGGAATTTAAACTATCAGTTTGAACACTTGAACTTTTCTGAAAACTTTAACGGTAATAGGCATGTAGCTTTTGGAAATCTTCATCATAGAACGTTTCATATTTTTACAAATTCGAGTTTCTTAACTGCAAAATCGAACCTTAATTCCTCGACCTTTTTAAGATCTTTTAACCGTATTACCTACCAGCACAAAAAAGGTTGGATAGGTACTAAAATTTCTTTAGAAGACAATGTACAACGGGAGCTCGAAACAGAAACGCTTACCGACTTGAGTCAACGCTATAAAAGCTATGAGCTATTTACTGGAATTGGAGATAGTACTGCTGTTTTTATAGAGATTGGCTATAAAAACAGAACCAATGACAGTATTAAGAATATGAGTCTTCAAAAGGTAAATACCTCTAACACGTACTATCTAAAATCTAAATTAATTGAAAATGACAAAACGAATCTCGCTTTGTATGCAAATTATAGAACTTTAGATTATGAAGACGAAACTATAGAAAAGGAGCAGTCTTTAAATAGTCGTTTATTATATAACCAAAAGGCTTTTAACCAAGTGTTATTATTAAATAGCATTTATGAAACCAACTCTGGTACCTTACCTCAACAAGAATTTACTTATGTTGAAGTGGAGTCAGGGCAAGGCACTTATACCTGGATTGATTATAATGACAATGGTATTCAGGAGTTGGAGGAGTTTGAAGTTGCTCAATTTCAAGATGAAGGCAATTATATAAAAGTCCTTTTACCCAACCAAATTTTCTTAAAAACGCATCAAAACAGGCTTAGTCAAACCCTAACCTTTAATCCAATTTCATGGTCGGGAAGATCTCATAAAATTAAAAATTTCTTCTCACATTTCTACAATCAAATCTCGTATTTGATTGACCGTAAATTAAAGCGAGAAGGTAACAATTTCAACCTCAATCCTTTTGAAAATTCAGAAGAAGATCAACTTGGGCTACAGCATAACTTTAGAAATATCTTCTTTTTTAATAGAGGAAAACAAAGGTACACCACTTCATATACTTATCTTTCGAATAAAACGCGTAATGTACTCTCCTTTGGTTTCATAGAACATCATCTAAAAAGTCATCAGTTCAACCTTATCCATAAGGTTAAAAAAAGTTGGCTATTTAATTTCAAATCTACTTTTGAAAACAACGAAAGTATCAGTCAAAACTTTGAGAGCAAAAATTTCAATATTGATGAATTCAGTTTAAAACCAAAACTTTCCTATTTGCATGATAACAAACTTCGCTTTGATGTATTTGCGCATTATGCAAGCAAAGTAAATACAATTCGTGATATGGAGACTTTAGAGCAACAAAACTACGGGCTCTCATTTTCGTATAACAATACTACAAAATCAGCTCTAAGTATGGAATTTAATTATATCCTTAATGCTTTTGAAGGCGATACCAATACACCTGTTGGCTATCAAATGATGGATGGTTTACAAAATGGCAAGAACTACACCTGGACCATTATTGCTCAAAAGAAATTGACTAAATTTTTAGATTTAAATCTCAATTACTTTGGACGTAAAACAGAACTTAGTGAGGTCATCCATACTGGAACAGTACAGCTAAAAGCATACTTCTAAATCTAAACCTTGCCTACTATCCATACCACAATTAATCGTGCAATGTACTACTCAAAATAAGCTTTAATGCCATTTTACATTTGAAACCTATAATACTTTGGTTCAAAAAACACCTATACATCAACGTCAATCAACTCCAAATCAACACGATAAAAGTCCTAAAACTAAAACTTATAAATTAGGCATGTTTTTTGTATCTTGTAATTAAAACTATACATTAATTATGAAAACTATGTTTTTAAAAACGACAACCTTAGTTCTTCTCAGCTTTGTACTATCATGTAACACGACAAAGCAATCTGTAGAAACAACTAATGCGCAAGACACTGAAGCAACAACAATGGATAAAGATGATTTAAAAGAAGGTTATACTATGGGAACAATTACGTATCATAAAGACAGTAAATGTACTTATATTATAACAGTGGAAAAATCTGGTATTAAATTTGATCCTATTAACATAGACATGGAGGCATATAACCCGTTTAAAGTCGATGGCGCAAACATTTATTTTAAATACAGACCACTTAGGATGAAAAATCGTTGCACAGAGGCACAACCCATAGCTTTGGAAGCTATAAAAAAAAGAGAAGCTGAATAGCTTCTCTTTTTTTGTACTAGTTCTTGGGATATGTTATTCAACAATAATCTTTCCTGTTTCAAAGACATCGCCTTTTCCTAGTTTTACAATATAAACACCACTAGATGCATAAGACATATCTAATTCATATCTAAACACTCCATTTTCTTTAGAGATATTGTTAAATACAACTTGTTGTCCTAAAACGTTAAATAAACTAAATGACAAATCTTTATCATACCCTGTTTTCAAAACGATTTCATACTGGTTATTTGGCAATGATACAATACTAAACTCAGACGCATCTAAAGTAAAATCATTAACATTTAAAGCTGTATCAACAATATTCACCATATAGTCATGCACCTCTCCGTAGTCGAAGTCAGAACAAGGATCTAAAACATCTCCTGAAGCAGAACCGTCAATTGCTTTTGCTCTTAATACGTGATTGCCTAGAGCCCCATCAACAGGAATATTCAATGTAAAATCAGACAATGCAACTGCAGCAGTAAAAGTTTCTCCTGAAATTAAACGTTCAGATGATTCAAAAGTACCATTGTCATCAAAATCAATCCATACAGAAAGTTGTTCAACACCTATCCCTGATGTCCAGTTTTGCTGTGCTTGCAATAAATGTGCATTACTTCCAGATGCGCGATCTAAATCTGTAAGCATATCTCTACGATCTACATATCCTTGACCATTTCCGTTACATCCATTCCCACCATCATCTGCATCAATGGTTCCTAAAACAAATTTCTTTATTCCATCTAAATTACATCCAAGTGTTGCTGCAGGTTCACATAATGTCGCTGCATTAGTAACATTTTTACTCATACTATCATTATTATTATTCTCATCACCTGTTAAATTGGTTGTAGCTACAATTGCATAAGTTTGGTTGGCTACAGATAAATCCGCCGTTTGGGTAAATGTATATGATTCTGTCGTTCCCGCTGCAATAGTACCAGTATAAGTTTCATTAACAGCTGCACCACCATCAATAGTATAACTTACTGGGACATTAGACTGTGCATTTGTTCCAAAGTTCATAATAGAAATCGTAACTGCTTCTGTGGCTCCAAGAACCCCTGAATTTGGTGAATCAATACTAGACACACCAACATCATTTGGAGAAGGTTCAACTATATCAAACACACCAACCATATCCGCTCTATTTGGATTAAAATACTCAGAAACGAACCAAAAAGAACCATCTGTTGGGTCTATAGTTAAATGCGAATAATCTGCGTATCTAAGATTTGGATTATCTCCTGTACTTTGAACAATTAAGCCTTCGGCTGACGACATAACACCTAGAGCGTCACCATCTAAACGTCCTGTGTAACGCAATGATATGCTTTCTGTGTTACTCAAAGAAGAATATCCCATTCCTATATCACCATCGGCATTCATTCCTATACTTGCTGCAAATGCATGTCTACCACCTGGGGCCGTATAAGTCCCTTCTTGATAAATAGTCCAAGGCTGACCATCAGCTGTTTGTCGCATCTCATACCATCTTACTCCAGCTAGTTCTCCACCGCTACCATCAGTATTTACTACAAAGTTAAATACAGCGGAGTTGTGAGTAGTGAATTTTCTGAATTGTGCTTGATTCATTATTGTAGCTTGCATAGCATCGATATCTGGACCACTTGGTTGTGCTAGATTTGAAAAACTACCGCCATCAAAAACACCTGTAAATGCAGTAACATCAACCTCAGTTGGTGCAGAAATGGTTGAATTTCCAGAATTAGTCCAATCTATGTTTAATGTCCATAATTTTAGGTGGTCTGTAGCTACACCTGCCCATGCATCATCTTGCTGATACACCACTGTAGCGTTACCTGAAGCTGGATGCGCACCTCCTGATATGTTAAATACTTGAGGACTGTAAAATCCATTGGTTACGATACCCGTTAAGTTAAATGCTTGAATACTTGCACTAGTGTCTCCAACAAGCATTTTATCTCTTTCTAATGCCCATAATTGACCATTTCCTCCACTGATATTGGCAGTCACATAATATCCATCTGACCAAATGGAAATTTTTTGATAATCTGGAAATCCATTTCCTGTTCCAAAACTAGTAGGAGAATAAACATGCCAACCACTATTTACAGGGTCACTACCTTGAGAAATTGCAATATGGAATCCATTTGTAGTCCCACCGACATCAGGACCGTCAAATTCCATAACAATAAATCGATCTGCTTCTTCATCATACAACACTACAGGATCTCCTGGTGCAGTTCCAAAAAGGGTAGATAATGATGCTGCCGCAGTTGCAGGCGTACCATCTTTATTAAAAATTCTCCAAGCCGTATTCCATGATGCTACATAATGATTAGGTCCTACGGCTCCTGTTGGATCTGAAGGTGTTGACGTTGATGCTGTTGTTTCAAATGTTAATGTTGGCGATTTTATCGCTCTCTGACCAGCACTTCTGTTTGAACTTTCTAATAATGGATCTGGTCCTTTAGGCAAACCTTTCCCAGGTACGACTTTATTACCATGCCACCTTTTATCTTTTCCAATCATCTTTTTATCGCTAACTGGATCGGCAGGAATAAAAGTTCCATCTTTAATTTGCTGCGCAATACTAGGAACAAATTTATAATTTAGTGTTCCGGACCACACTGGCTTTTGATTGTCATTATTTACTTTTTGCGCTGAAATTGAGCTAAAACTCAAAACAAAACAAAAAGTAAAAAACCATAGTAGATTTTTCTTCATAATTGTTGTGATTTAATTTGTTTGTTTGTTTGATTGTTTGTTTGATTGTTTGTTTATCTGGGCTAAAGTTATTACTTTTTTCGTTATTTTTTGTAAGTTAAAAGCGATGATTATACTATTTTTTTGACTTATTTCTTCTAATTAAATATACTTTTTTAGATAATCACCTACATATCAATACCTATATTTAAGATTACAAGTTTAATCTCACATAATAAAAACATAAGACTATAGACATTTCTTTATGGAAATATATCACTATACATTTTATCTTTCACATTATTAACAGGTAAATTAATATCTCTAATGATCCTTTTGTGAAATTAATTTGCTAAATTACAGCTACTTGACATACAAATTCATCAACTATAAATCTTAAAAAACATGGTATTGTTAAGTTCATGGGTGGTAAGTATTCCTGCCGAAAAAGCGTGTTATTTGTATCGAGACTTGTTTTCAAGCTGATATCCGCAAGGAAAACCACCTTGAAAAACAAACAAATAACAATTGTAGTTTGCTATTCATAATTAGGTTTTAATTAATAATGGTTAATTCATCTATTGGATAAATTTAATGTTTTATTTAAAAAAACAACAATTAATCAATTTAATTTCAGTTTTTTAACATAAAAACAGAAAAAGTCATCAGCAACCTAATGACTTTTTCAAAATGTTACGATTATCTTTTACATCTTCATCAACCAAAATTTCACATCTACCTCCTGCTTAATAATATCTCTTAATGCATTAATTTTTACGCGTTTTTGCGCCATTGTATCTCTATAACGAATAGTTACAGAATGATCTTCTAGGGTATCATGATCCACTGTAATACAAAATGGCGTTCCTGCAGCATCTTGACGTCTATAACGTTTACCTACCGCATCTTTCTCATCGTATATAACATTGAAGTCCCATTTCAATTCTTCTACAATTTCTCTTGCCATATCTGGGAGGCCGTCTTTCTTTACTAAGGGGAAAATTGCTGCTTTTACAGGTGCTAATACAGCTGGAAGTCTTAATACGGTTCTTATACTTCCATCTTCCAAAGTTTCATCTATTAATGCATTAGAAAACACTGCCAAGAACATCCTATCTAGGCCAATAGAAGTTTCTAACACATAAGGCACATAACTTTTATTTTCTTCTGGATCAAAAAATTGCAGTTTCTTACCAGAATGTTCTTGATGTGCTTTTAAATCAAAATCTGTACGCGAATGAATACCTTCCAGTTCTTTAAATCCGAATGGAAATTTGAACTCAATATCAGCCGCGGCATCTGCATAATGTGCTAATTTTTCGTGATCATGAAAACGATAATTATCTTCTCCCATTCCTAATGACAAGTGCCATTTCATACGAGTTTCTTTCCAATGCTCATACCATTTTTGCTGTGTTCCTGGTTTTATAAAGAACTGCATTTCCATTTGCTCAAACTCACGCATTCTGAAAATAAATTGTCTCGCAACAATTTCATTCCTAAAAGCTTTTCCTGTTTGCGCTATCCCAAATGGAATTTTTAAACGCCCTGTTTTTTGAACATTAGCAAAATTGACAAATATTCCTTGTGCTGTTTCTGGTCGTAGATACAAATCCATAGCGTTATCAGCGGAAGCACCTAACTTAGTTCCAAACATTAAATTGAATTGCTTAACATCTGTCCAATTCTTACTTCCTGTCATAGGATCTGCAATTCCGAGTTCTTCGATTAACGCTTTCACATCCGCCAAATCTTCCTGTTCTAAAGATTTTGCCATACGCGATAAGATGCGATGTATGTTTTCTTGATAGCCTAGCACTCTGCTATTTGTAGACAGAAATTCCTCTTTATTAAACGCGTCTCCAAAACGTTTTGCAGCTTTCTTAACTTCTTTTTCAATCTTGCCCTCTATCTTAGCACAATAATCTTCTATTAAAACATCTGCTCTATAGCGTTTTTTAGAATCTTTATTATCAATTAAGGGATCATTAAATGCATCGACGTGGCCAGAGGCTTTCCATGTTGTCGGATGCATAAAAATTGCGGCGTCTATACCCACAATATTCTCGTTCATCTGCACCATCGCTTTCCACCAATAGTCGCGAATATTTTTCTTTAACTCCACTCCATTTTGAGCGTAATCATAAACAGCACTTAAGCCATCATAAATTTCACTACTCTGAAACACATAACCATACTCTTTTGCATGAGCGATTACTTTTTTGAATTTGTCATCTTTATTTGCCATGTCACAAAAATAAAAAACCGCTCCAAACTAATGGAAGGGTTTTAAAATTTTTATTTATCGAATTACTTCAACACAATTTCTGTACTCCCAAGTCTTCGTTGTTCTTCATATACATTTACATTGTAGGTTCCTTTTTTTAATGTATCTTCTTCATATACACTTACGCAAATATGCATAGCTTCATTTTGGAAATTTACAGTAGCTTTTGAGTTGTAAATTAAAAGTGAGTCTCCAAATTTTACCGCGCCTTGATCTGAAACAACATTACCATCTGGACCAATAATTTGCACAGATCAATCTTTATGCGATTTTTCTGCAATCACAAAACACACTTCAAAAACATCTGAATTAAAAGCAACAATAGTTTCCAAATTTCTTTTGGCATGTTTTCTTTATTAAGTCTTTTACTTCCAATGTATTTACCTGTAACACCTGTGCTGCTTCAAGACTCTGTTTTAAACTCCTATTTTCTGCTTCCAGAATAACGTTTTTATTTTCTTGTCTATTTAACGCTTCTAAAAGCGATGATTTTTCTTCTAACACTATATTATACTGCTTTAAGGCAAAGGCTTCTTGTCGTTGTAATGCTTCATTTTTTTCTTCCAAAAAGACCACTTGTTTTGCAGCGGATACTTCAGATCCATTAAGCTTTATTCGATTTAAAGAATCTAATATAGATTGTGCTTTTTTTCGCGTATTCTCAAGCTCTATTCTTAGAGCATTGTTCCTAGAACTTATCTTTTCATACTCATTTATGATTTCGACAAGCTCGTGTTGTTGAATCAATTTTTCTTGCTCCAACTGCATTCTTTTGGACTTAGCAGAACTAAAACTTGAAAAAAGATATACAGTAAGCATTGCAACAAAAAAAATAGAGGTTCCTATTGCAATTCTGTATCTAAATGACTGAGGGTTGATTATCATTTTAAACTAAAATTTGGATATTAATTAACTCTGTTTAAATTAAATATTAATTTTGTAACACATAAATTTAATCGTCCAAATGATAAAAAACTTACACAACTTGTTTTTTCCTGAGTTTTGTTTAGCCTGTAGTAAGTATTTACTAGACAATGAATCAGAAATATGCACGTCGTGTAGACATGAATTACCTACAACAGGATTTCATCATATAAAAAACAATCCTTTTGAAAAAGTGTTTTATGGGCGGGTAAAAATTGAGCATGCTACCGCATTATTCTTTTTTCAAAAGAAAGGTAGTGTTCAGCAACTTCTTCATAATTTGAAATACAGAGGGCATGAGCGTATAGGTACGCTCCTTGGGAAATGGCTCGGACATGAACTCTCACAATCAGACTATTATAACGCTATTGATTTGATAATTCCAGTACCACTTCATAAGGCAAGATTAAGACAAAGAGGCTATAATCAGGTTGAAAAATTTGCACAAGAAATTGCGGTTTCATTGGGAGTTCAATACCATTCAAACATTCTTATCAAAACAAGTTCTACCTCAACACAAGTGTTTAAAAAACGTTTAGAAAGATTAAACAGTTCTAAAGCTTCTTTTAAGGTTATAAATGCAGATATTTTAGCAGGGAAACACATCTTACTCGTGGACGACATTATTACGACAGGCGCAACTATAGAAGCCTGTGCAAACCAACTTTTTACAGCAAACTTTAATAAAAATCTTAAAATTAGCGTTGCTACTATGGCAATTGCACAATAAGTTGTTTCTTTGCCTAAAATTTAGGTCCATGAAGCGTTTTCTCTATCCTTTACTTCTATCATTGAGTGTTTTCTTAGCGCTTTACAGTTGTGCTAACAGAGGAAATCCAACGGGTGGCGAAAAAGATGTAGACCCTCCAATCATTATAAAATCAAAACCCGAAAATTTTTCCACAAACTTTAGGGGTGATGAAATTATAGTCTATTTTGACGAATATGTGAAAATTAAGGACTTACAAAAACATCTGATTATTTCTCCACCAATGGATGTTCAGCCTCAAATTACGCCTTTGGGTAACGCTAGCAAATACATCAAAATAAAAATTAAAGATACGCTTAAACCCAATACAACATATAGCTTTAATTTTGGAGAAAGCATTATTGACAATAACGAAGAAAATCCGTATCCTTATTACAAATATGTATGTTCTACAGGTGACTATATTGACTCTTTAAAATTGAAAGGCACCGTTAAAGATGCTTATAATTACACCACTGATGCTTTTATCGCAGTTGGTTTATATGAAAAAGATTCGACATACACAGATTCTATTATTTATAAAGAAAAGCCAAAATATGTGACAAGCACCTTAGACTCTACTGCCTTTGAGTTACAAAACATAAAAGCGGGCAACTATCTACTAGTGGCTTATAAAGAAGAGAACACCGATTACATCTTTCAACCAAAAACTGATAAGATTGGTTTTATAAAAGAGGACATTACAATTCCATCGGATAGTACTTTTGAACTCAAGATGTTTAAAGAGCATTTAGATTTCAAAATGATTAGACCCAAGTTAATATCTGGCCAAAAGATTCTGTTTCCATTTGAGGGCACCCCAGACAAAACCTTAAAAATAAACCTTATTTCTACTGCTCCTGATAATTACAATTCGACACTTATTAAGGATGCTAAAAAGGATTCGTTATATTATTTTTATGCTCCAAAAATTGAAAGCGACTCCTTACTATTTACAGTCACAAACAAAAAAGAGATAGATACATTTACCGTGCGACTAAAGGCGCAAAAAATAGACTCTTTAATCCTAAACACACATCCTATAGGCGTACTCAACTTTAAAGATACTTTAGCAATTGGCGCCAACAACCCACTTTCTGGTATAGACATCAACAAAATTAGTATCATAGACAAGGATTCTGTTCAGGTTCCGTTTACTACCACTTTTGACAAAACTGCAAACAAGTATCAGTTCATTTTTGATAAAACTGAACAAAACCGCTATAGCATGACGGTGTTACCTGGTGCAATGATTGATTTTTTTGAGCAACAAAACGACACGCTCAAAATCAAATTAAATACAAAATCTGAAGCTGAATATGGCAATATTCGTTTAACGCTAAAAAATGCAAAATACCCCTTACGTATTGAATTAATAGGAAAACAGAATGGCACTATTGTTTCATCGTTTTATGCCCATAAAGACCAGCCGGTAGATTTGAGGCATATCCCAGCAGGAATGTACCACCTAAGAGTAATTTATGACACCAACAACAACAATATATTTGACACGGGTAGTTTCTTAAAACAACAACAACCCGAGCGTGTTAGCTTTTACCCAGAAGTATTAGAAATTAGATCGGGATGGGACAAGATTATTGAGTTTCAATTACAAGATTAAATTCATCTTTATCATTTAAAAATCGAAATTTATTTCTCTGTTCTGATAAGTCTGTTTTATGCAGTGCTATCGTTTTCGTTTTGGCTTGAGCTGCTTCAAAGACGAGCAAGGTTTTACCTAAAGCATCATATACAGCGCTATGCCCTACATACTCTAAGTTATTGGCGTCTGTTCCTACACGGTTTACACCAACACAATAGCTCATGTTTTCAATAGCTCTTGCCCTTAATAGTGTATCCCAAGCGTGTATCCTTTCTTTTGGCCAATTAGCAACATACACCAAAACATCATAATCTTGTGTATTTCTTGCCCATACAGGAAAACGCAAATCGTAACAAATCAAGGGACATATCTTCCACCCTTTATATGCAATAATTATTTGATTGACACCTCGTTTATACACCTTACCCTCTCCAGTCAATGTAAATGTATGACGCTTATCATAAGAGGTGATTTTTCCGGATGGCTCAACAAACACAAAGCGATTAAAATACTCCGCGTCGTCTTTAATAGCTAGGCTACCACAAATTGCAACTTGCAAGTCATTGGACAACTTCAGTAACCAAGATATGGTTTCGCCTTGCATAGATTCTGCTACCTTTTGCGCGTTCATGGTAAACCCAGATGTAAACATCTCTGGCAAGATTATAATATCTGCTTTAGCTATGGAACGTATTTCTTTTTCTAATAATACGCGGTTCGCTTTAGCGTCCTCCCAAACCAATACGGTCTGAACTAAAGCTATATTTAGAATAGGCTTCATTAGATTATATTTGATTTAAAATTTCAGCAGCACGTTTTAAAGTATCATCGGTTTTTGCAAAACAAATTCTCAACATGTTTTGATCGTATTTATCATGATTAAACACAGAAACAGGAATTACTGCCACCCCTTTTTCTACCGTCATCCATTTTGCAAACTTTTCATCATTTTCATTACTAATTGCACTGTAATTTACGGTCTGGAAATAAGTGCCTTGAGCAGGCACACAAAACAACCGAGAATCCTTTATCAAGTTTAAAAACAAGTCACGTTTTTTCTGATAAAATTCGGATAGCGCTTCATAGTAGTTTGGATTTTGCAAATATACTGCCAATGCTTTTTGCACAGGATGATTAACACTAAACACATTATACTGATGTACTTTGACAAACTCTTGCATTAATTCTTTTGGCCCACAACAATAACCAACTTTCCAACCTGTATTATGAAATGTTTTCCCAAAGGATGCAACAATAATGCTGCGTGACTTTAATTCGGGAAAAAGACACACACTTTGGTGGGCTTGATCATCAAAAATAATATGCTCATATACCTCATCACTCAAGACCACAATGTTTGTATTTCTAGTAATATCTTGCAACTTCATCATATCTTCTTTCGTACATATAGCTCCACTAGGATTATGTGGTGTATTGACAATAATCATCTTGGTTTTAGCGGTTACTTTTACCTTTAGCATTTCCCAATCAATCTTATAGTTTGGCGCCTCTAACTGTATAGAAACAGATGTTCCACCATTGAGTTTTATCGCTGGCACATAACAATCATAAGCTGGTGTAAACACAATTACTTCATCCCCTGGTCTTATAAAAGCGGTTATTGCGGTATAAATGGCTTGTGTTGCTCCAGCGGTTACAATAATTTCGGTCTCTGGATGATAGGTACTCTCGTAAAGGTGATCAAATTTTTGTGCAATAGCATTACGTAACCCAAAAGTTCCTAGCATTGGTGCATATTGATTATACCCATCGCGCATTGCTTGTGTTACTAACTTATGAAGTGTTTTATCACTTTGAAAATCTGGAAACCCTTGCGATAGATTAATGGCTTTATGCTGTTGCGCTAAGGAACTCATTACTGAGAATATTGTCGTTTCTAAATTGGGAAGTTTCGATCTATGCTGCATTTCATCTCAATTAAAAATATTAGGTGTTTAAAATAACAAAAAAGTATCAAATTAAAACAACCTTTTCTATCTTTGAGAACTATAAATTTTATAAAAATGAAATATTTAAAATTCTTATTATGCTTTGTTATTATTCAAGTTTCTGCACAGCAAGGAGGCATGTGGATTCCATCCTTATTAGAAGGCATGAATGAAGATGAAATGCAAGCGCTTGGCAGTGAAATGACTGCTAAAGACATTTACGACGTTAACAACTCTAGTCTTAAAGATGCCATTGGACATTTTAACGGTGGCTGTACCAGTGAAATTATATCTTCAAAAGGCCTAGTGTTAACCAATCATCATTGTGGTTATGGGGAAATACAATCTCATTCTTCATTAGAAAATGACTATTTGAAACACGGCTTTTGGGCAATGCGTCTAGAAGATGAATTACCTAATGACGATTTATTTATAGAATTTATTGTTCGTATTGAAGATGTGACTGCGCAAGTTTTAAATGGAATGACCGCTAGCATGACAGAAAAAGATAAGCAATCATTAATAACTAAAAACAGTAATGCCATTCAAAAATTGGTGAAAAAAGAATCTTGGCAGGACAGCAAAATAAAGCCTTTTTATAAAGGCAACAAATATTTTATGTTTATCACTGAGCGATTTGAAGACATTCGATTAGTAGGTGCGCCACCAAGCAGTATTGGAAAATTTGGTAGCGACACTGACAATTGGGTATGGCCGAGACATACTGGAGACTTTTCATTATTTAGAATCTATGCTAACAAAGACAATCGTCCAGCTAAATATAGTAAGGAAAACGTGCCTTATAAACCAAAACATTATTTACCAATATCCTTAGATGGTGTTGAAGAAGGTGATTTTACTTTGGTCTTTGGGTTTCCAGGACGCACTAATGAATATTTACCCGCAGTAGCTCTTGCACATATCACGCAAGATTATAACCCTAGTAATATTGCTATTAGAGAAGCCGCTTTAAAAGTTATAGATACTAAGATGAAATCTAGTGATGCTATTCGAATTAAATATGCCTCTAAACAGGCTAGAATTGCCAATGCGTGGAAAAAATGGATTGGAGAAAACCTCGGTATAGCAAAAAGTGATGCGGTTAACCAACGTATCCAATTTGAAGATAGCTTTAAAAAAGCACTCAAAGCAAAAGGACTTGAAAACAAATACGGACATATTTTACCTGAATTTGATAGGCTTTACAAAGATTTTGCCAGTGTTCATAAAGAACGCCGCAATTTCATTGAAGTATTCTTTGTAACTAATGAACTCATGGAATTAACATACAGAGCTTACCAAATGGAAACCACAATCCTAAAAGACCCTAAAAACACTGATAAAGCAAAGGCTACTTTTAGTAATCATTTAAAACGTATTCATAAAAACTATGACATTACTGTAGATAGAGAAGTCCATAAAGTTGTCATGCCATTTATAGGTCAACAACCTGATATTTCTATGTATAGCAATAGTGCTCTTGTAAACTTAGATAGCGCAGAAGACTTATTAAAAACTAATGACAAAAAGTTATTGAAAGCCCTAAATAAAGATGCTGCTTACCAATATGCAAAACCTATTATTGAGCATTTTATGACGGTAACCAACACCATGTATATTAAAAAAAATGAGCCTATTTCTGCCTTACAAACCCAATATATGACCGCTTTAATGGAAGCATTACCAGATGCACGTTACTTTCCAGATGCCAATAGCACTTTGCGTGTAACCTATGGCCAAGTTCGCGGCTATACCCCAAGAGATGCCGTCTATTACAACCCTATAACCTATTTGGATGGTGTTATGGAAAAATATGTGCCAGGAGATTATGAATTTGACGTACCAGAGAAATTGCGCCGTTTACATAACACTAAAGATTATGGACAATATGCAGATGCTAATGGTCAACTTCCTATTTGTTTCTTAGGAACCAATCATACGACTGGAGGTAACTCTGGAAGTCCAGCTATTGATGCGAAGGGTAATTTGATAGGATTAAACTTTGATCGCGTTTGGGAAGGCACTATGAGTGATATTAATTACGACCCAGAAATTTGTAGAAATATCATGGTGGATCTTCGTTATGTATTATTTATAATTGAAAAATACGGCGGTGCCAACCATCTTATTGAAGAAATGGATTTAGTACATCCTAAGAAAAAATAAAGTGCCTTTATACCAAAACATAAAAAGTCTTTAAATTATATGCTTTTAATTTAGAGGCTTTTGTCTTTAATTACAATCATTTAGATCTTGTCACTAATTCCAATGCCATTTTCCATTTCAAATGACTTGAATAAAACGCCCTTTTCCCATTTTTCTTTTACGGTACTTGCAAATGGAAAATCGTATAAAGTTCAAAATCCAACATTACGAAGCTACCGAAGTGGTTTCGATACAAAATGGCTGCGCCGTTATATTACGGGTTAACCTAGCTAATGTTTAGGTGCTTTAACAAGGCTTGTTATATTGTTAAAAATGAAGTATATACAAATTATTGGTATCATACGTCGTATTCTCCTATTTTAGTACTCCAATAAAACTACACCAAATTATGAAACATCTCTTAACCGTCATTATCATTCATTTCTGGATTCTAGCTAGCATTGGTCAGACTATAAATTATTCTACTAAAGACGCAGAAGGCAAGACTAAACTCTTAGGAAAAATAAACAAGGAAGGACTAAGTCAAGCCCCTTTTAACGACTGGTTTTCTAAGAACTACGCTAACTATTCCGTTGATAAAACCCTCGCAAAATCTATAAAAAAAGAACTTAACAGTTATTCTATTAAGGTATTTTTAGGAACTTGGTGCAGCGATAGTAAACGTCAAGTACCACGCCTTTACAAAGTATTAGAAGCTATAGATTTTCCGAAAGAACAACTTGAGGTTTATGCTTTAGACAACTCAAAAACGGCTTACAAGCAAAGTCCGAATGGTGAAGAAAAAGGTCTAAATATTCATCACGTACCTACCTTTATTTTTTATAAAAATGGAGAGGAAATTAATCGCATTATAGAGTCTCCAAAAGTCACTTTTGAAAATGATATCTCTGCAATACTAAAAGGAGACTACAGGTCCAATTATCACATAGCCAACTACGTTCACACACTTCTCCAAGACCATGAGATACATGAGCTCAAAGCCATGGAACCCCATTTATTGCCTCAATTATTAGAATATGTTAAAGGAAGTAGGGAGCTTAATGCTCTAGGATATGTCAAGCTGCGTAATGGCAACGTTGATGCTGCTATTTATATTTTTGATCTAAACGTCAAAATGTTTCCGTATAAATCTCAAGTATATAATAGTATAGCTGAAGCCTATTATATCAATAAAAATTATCACGATGCTTTAAAGAACTATAATACCGTATTAAGTATGACACCTAAAGATAAAAACGCTAAAAAAATGATAAGAGTCCTTAGAAAACTCTTAAAATAGCGCTACAAATTATGATTCACAAAAGCGTCTATATTATTCTAGCAACAAATTTTTTATGTTGTAAAAACCATGAAAAAAATGCATGTTCCACTTCAAAATCACTATCAGAAGATAACATCATAAACAGTTATTTAAAGGCAGGTGCCTGGAAGTATCATTATTTAGATAATCGTTTTACCCAATGGATAGACAAAGGTATTGCACAAGATTCTACCATTGCCTATTTATGGCAACAAAAAGCGTTACCTTTATGGAAACAGCATCGCTATGATGAAGCCATAGGTTATTATGAAAAGGCAACTGCACTCAAGCCTGAAGTATGGCTATCGCGTTTGGGGTACTTAAAATGTGTATTTGCCAAACACCTTTGGCACCCATTGCATTGATTTTGGAAAAAACGGTTGATAGCTATTCAACCAATTCACAATCTGATTTACTGGGATTTCTGCTTCTATTAGGGTTGCCTTAGCCGTAAACATTTGACGCCATTTTGGCATATCAGCTAACTCTTTAATAGCTTTCTTGTCTTTCATCTATAGCTGCTATATTGTTTGATTTAAGAAGGCTAACTAATGTTTCCTTTCCTTAATCTAGAGCTGTTCTATCGAGATATTGAAAAAAGACCCTTTACCAAAAAGGTCAATATCATCTCAAAACGCGTGCGTATAATCTTGAAACATTTTGCCTTCATTCCGATCTTTAAAGCTCCCTTCAGAAATTTGAAATTCTTCTATATTAATATCCAACAACGCTCTATATAACTTACGTTTAGTCTTTAAGTTGATATGCCGTACAAGTAGTAACAAAAAAACAACAACTGCAATTATGGCTAAAGGAATAACAATATGCAATTCATAAAAATAAATATAAACACCAATTACACCAGCTATATAAACGAGTATTCTCGCAAGGCTATAAGTGCGAAATTTTAGTTTAAAATTGTTGAGCGTAGCCTGATATAATTGTATTTGAGATCTATAAAACTTTTTAGAGTGGTGATTTGTCATGCTCGCAAAATACAAAACATCTTACACAAAATATTATATTTCAAATAAAATGCAGCACTCAATAAAACACAAAAACTTACAAAACAAATAGTTAAATAACATCCTATAACTATTTAAGACAATTTAGTCTGCGTTATTTTCAACTAACACCTATGACATTTCACTAATTATGGTATACATACAGTTATAATATTCTATTAGAATAAGCATATCCCTATTTAGCTTATGCCTCATACAATTTAGCATTAAGCTTGTAGCAAAATAACACTTAGGCCTAGTATAGCTAGTGGTAATAATAAAAGTAAATATATGCTGTAAGATTTAGATTTAACTCCGGTTTTCTTTGCATTTAATGCAACGCGCTTCTTACCACTGTATGCTATCCAATTTTTGAAATATAAGCCTATAGCAGCAACGCAAAACAGCATCCAAACCTTATCGCTTGCCATACTAGACATCTTCATTTGCTTTAAAAACACTATAAAAAAAACACTCACAAACAAAAGTACAGTAGATTGTAGAAGCGTAATATAAAATATAGCAATACTATTAGCTTTCTTAGGGCAACGTTTCTTATAATAATTAAAAATATTGAAAAAAAATTGATCAAATGTAGTCATGCGATAAAAATAAAAAAACCACATGAAAACTCATGTGGTTTCTTAAAATATAGTTATACTATTAATTTGCAAATACTCTAAAATCATCGATCATAAACGATCCATCTAAAGTGTCATCGTTACCTGAGCCATTAACTCTAAACCCAACATATAAATTACCCGAATATGACGAGATATCTATAAATCCAGAATCTATAAATTCATACCATGAAGTTGATTACCTTGGGAAGTTCGCATTTAACTCATCCCAAGTTGCTTCCGTCACATTAGTACCATCAAAATCCGTAGAGACAAATACCTTTATTCCATTATTCTCAGAGTCAACATCTAAATGATGTTGTGCAACTTTAAAATTTAAAAATTCATTAGATTGTGCATCCATATCAATAGCTGGAGAAATTAACCATCCAATATTAGAATCTTCATAAGTATTGTATGAAGAAAATTCAGTGTATCCATTACCGTTATACTCTTGCTCGGTCCATAGTTCAGTCCCTTCTTCAGCAAAATTAATCCAATCTGCAATATCTAAATTTGTATCATCAGCTTCTTGAAAGTCCTGAGAAGATATTACATTAAAATCAGCGATATCTATAAGCTACAACGTGCTTCTGTCATATTCACATCATCAGTAGTATTTAATGCCATAATCAAAGTGTCTCCAGTATAATCTTTTGAGATAATACCAGCAATAGATCCATTACCTGTAGGTAATTGTTCATTTTTAAAATTTGAATAAGAACTCGTCTCTAATATCATTGTAGTATATGTAGAACCTTCACAAGCTTGCATTGTTCTTTGAGTATCATAATCTTCTATTGGATCAAAATAAGCCAAACCATTTAAATCATCCTCAAATTCGGCACCATCTACTTGAACAAACATTCCAATATGTTCATCGGTAATTGAGCTAAATGTTTTGGTTAAAGGCACCAATTCCATAGTGCTAGAACTTCTTAGAATTTTTGCATTGGTAAGGTTTTCCCCTAAGCTTGTCACTGTAGTTCCATACTCATCCGTCTCTGTACCCGCTCCAATCGTAATAACATTATTTCCTGTACGCTCTTCTCCAATATATAAACCTATAAGGTTGATATAAACCTCACGACCTTTATTATACTTATTATTCAGATCTGTTTGATTAATGATAACTTTAATTGCAGCTGTAGGATCTTCAAAATTATCTTGTATATAAATCTCTTCATAGAAATTACCTGTCAAATCAGAAGAACTTACATATCCTTTAACATATATATTGGTATCTACTTGAAACGGTAGGGCATCTGAATGATAATTATCATTATTAGGATCATTATCATACATTGCTTTTAGATCTAGTATCGATACCTCTTCTGCATTACCGTTTAACATATCTTGCAATGCTTCATTTTCTTCAGCTCCCACACTATTAGGAACAGTAAAATCATCATCTTGAACACAAGCTGTAATTACCATTATAGCAAAAATAGCGAGTGCTCTATTTAATATTCTGTTTGTTTTCATAAAATTAATGTTATTTTTCATCGTTGTTTTTTAAAATCTAAAATATATATTTAAAAAATATGTTGTGCCTCTTCCGTACCAGTACTTAGGTCCAAAAAGTCGCTTAGGATTATTTACATCTTCTAATAATTCAGTGTAATTTGCATTTCTTGCTTGTTCAAACCCCCCACTCTTGTATTCCTTATTCAAAAGGTTATTTACGGTTGCAAAAAATCCCACCAAATAATCCCCAATTTTCCAAGATTTACCACCAACAAGATTTACCACCATATAATCATCAAATTGCTCTTGTTTTAGTAATTCTCTAGCCACATTAGGGTCATAATCATTCAGAGGTAAGCCGTCTGTTGGATCCAGATAAAAACTACTTGTTCTTGTCACAGGACTAACATCTATATATGTCTTAGAGAAAAAGTTTGACGTAGCTCCAAACCACCAATAATCAGGGTCTCTATATTCAAATCCAATCGAGGCTGCTTGTTGTGGTCCACCGGACACTTTATAGTCTTTTAAATTTGTAGTTCCATCTCCATAAGTTACTACTTTATCGTCCACAGACAAATAAAAGTTCGGATTATTATCATAAGTATATTGCCCAAGCGATGCTGCACCTTTTAACTTAATTGTTGGTGTAACCTGAGCTTCTATACCAAATTCTGCGCCTATATGCTTCTTATCTACACCCTGCAATACCTCTGACACAAATTCATTGGTCTGGACAATACCATTTTCATCCTCAAAACCTCCTATTCCATCTGCATAATAGAATGAGACTTCATTAGCATCTTGCATCTTTGTATAGAACCCTGTTAATCGTGCATTAACTAAAGGTGATCTAAAAATATAACTCGCGTCCAATGAAGTAATTTTTTCTTCCGTAATTTCATCTCCAGTAATATTTACTCCATTTACAACTCCTGCAATGTCATGGTTAGACCTTGCATTAGTAAATGTATTTCTTAATGATGGTGCTTTAGTTAAATAAGCAGCATTTATATCAATTAAATGCTTACCTGTGATTTTAAAGGTAAATCCACCTTTTGCACCTAAGCCGTTAAATTTAACTTTTGATCCTTTTCCGAATGAGTTTCCAATATTGGCACCATTCTCAAATAAACCTTCGCGCTGATATTCTGTTTTTGCATAACTCCCCGCTACATAAAAATCAATTTTATTATACTTGAATAAAGCTTGCACATGACCACTATAAACCTTCGAAAACAGGTTGTAATTATATCTAAACTTGTCCCCTTCGCTTGCCACAAAATATGGGTTATTCGTGTCAAATGCGAAACCATCAAATGCATCTCGATTGAGATAGCCGGTAGTACTTCCTAACATGTCGATAATTTCTGCAAAATTCTCAGACTTTAAATTTCTATAATTTAGAGAAGCATTAAGCACAATATTCTCACTCAATTCACTAGAAAAAATCGTATTTGCTGTAAACTGTGAATCATCCACGCGATCTTCATACAATACATATGCTGCATAATTACCTGAAGCGTTATTAGTTAAATTGGCATCATAAATGCGATTCCAGTCAATTTGACCGTTATTTATAAAATTTTGTTCAGCTTCATAAGCACCTGCTAAATCAGGGGCATCATCATCTGCCAAGAAGTAACTTGGTAATTTTTGATAATATGCTGGGCTTGGGTTGGCACCGCCACCAAAATCTAATCTACTATTTGAGAGTTCACCCCATTGATATGCAAAATTTGTATTCAAACTTGTCTTTTCACTCAAATTCCAATAATGATTTAGCATCACTATAGGTTCTTCTACTCTTTTTATTCTAGAATTACGTTTCTCACCATCGTGCCATCCCCAGTACTCGTTATATCTAATATCTTTTAGGTCGTAAACCTCTTGAGTATTTGGTGACGATTTACCTCTTCTATTTGGCGCATAAACTCCTGCAATATTTAAACTATGTTTATCGTTAATTTTTTTCTCTACAGAAACAAAGAATGAATTTGCATCATAAAAGGTAGCATCTTGATAACCTTCATCCCCCCATCGCCTTCCAATAGATAATGAATATGACCATCCACCTTCAACCAAACCAGAAGCATAACTTGCCATTAATCTGTTGGTGTAACTTCGGTTGGATGATGAATATGTAATTCTACCGCCTTTTCTATAATGCGACGCTCTCACATCGATGTTAGTTGTTCCTAAAATACCACCAAAGTTATAAGCTGAAGGGGTAAGTCCTGTGGTGAATTCTTGATTTCTCATCACATCATTTAATCCTCCCCAATTACTCCATTGTGGTCTTCCATTAAACATTTTATTCATCTCAACACCATTCATAAGAACGGTACCGTTTTCAGAATCTAATCCACGTACTCTAAAGAAGGATGAACTAAATTCAAAAGCAGCTGTACGCTGAAATATATCTTGAGATGATGATAGTAAGCCAGAAATATTGTCTGCGCCACTTGTATCATCATTAAGCTCATCATCAGATAAAGTAATGGTAAACAAGTCTGGACTATCAGAGACGTCTATTTTTAAAAACATGTCTGTAATCTCAAGTGTTTGGGCTTGATTGACAACTATCGGAAATCTTGCAGTTATATAACCACTTTTAGAGAGGCTTAACACATGCTCTCCTAAAGGTACATTTTCTGTAAATACGAATTCTCCAGAAGCGTCTGTGGTTGTAAATTGTGAAGTTCCCTCAATAGTTATTGTTACATTAGGGATTAATTCTCCTGTGACTGCATCTTTTACACTACCTTTTATAATAGTTTGTTGCGCGACAGATGAAAACGCAGTGAAAATTCCTAATAAGAAAACAAAAAAAAAATTTTTCATTGTTAAATTTATAGTTAGTAATCGATTTTCCTTTAAAATAATAAATATTTAAAGCCTGCAAATCTACATTATTTCTGATTAATAATTACTTTTGGTGCAAGATTTGATTAATGAATTAACACAAACATAATCACACAAAACATGAAAAAATTAAGTTTAATCTTTCTTGGTATTTGTTTTTTTTCAGCCTTAAGTATTAATGCTCAGGAAAAAAGAAAATTTAAAATTCATACTATTGCATTTTATAATGTAGAGAATTTGTTTGACCCATTAGATGACCCAAATAAATTAGATGAAAGAAGTCCTATAATGGAAATGAGTTTTGATAGAGAAAACATTTACAAAAAAAAGGTGAATAATATGGCGAGAGTTATTTCTGAAATAGGCGCTGATATCTCAAGAAATGCGCCCGCAATCATAGGAATTTGTGAAGTTGAAAATCGCAAAGTCGTTGATGATTTAGCTAATGATGATAACTTAGTAAAAAAAGACTATGGTATTGTCCATTTTGATTCGCCAGATGCACGTGGGATAGATGTCGCTTTAATGTATCAAAAATCGCTGTTTGTACCTATAGACGCTAGCAAACATGCACTAAAAATTTACGATGACTCCTCCAAAGAACGCATATATACTAGAGACCAATTACTCGTAAGTGGTCAGCTTGAAGGAGAACTTATACATATTATTGTAAATCACTGGCCTTCTCGCCGAGGTGGAGAAGCTAGAAGTAGGCCAAAACGTGTAGCCGCTGCAAAACTAAATAAACGTATTATAGATTCGCTGCAAGCCATTAATCCTTATGCTAAAATATTTACTATGGGTGATTTGAATGACAACCCAACAAATACGAGTGTAAAAAAGATACTTAATGCAAAAAAGGATAAAGAAGATGTACAGCTTAAAGGTATCTACAACCCTATGGAAGCATTCTTTAAAAAAGGTCTTGGCTCCAATGCTTATCGCGATGCATGGAGTTTATTTGACCAAATAATGATTACAGAGCCCCTTTTAGAAAAAGAGTATTCGTCATTTAGATTTTACAAAGCAGGAATATATAATGCGCATTATTTAACCAATAAAAAAGGGAGATATAAGGGGTATCCTTTACGAAGTTTTGCTAACGGCAGTTTTACAAATGGTTTTAGTGACCACTTTCCTGTATATGTTCATATCATCAAAGAAGTTTCTAAGAAGAATAAAAATACAGGAAGCTAAAAAAAGTGCTGTAAACTCTGCTTACAGCACTTTTTTGTTCGATTTTGTTGCTACCAGTTTAACCACATACGATAGGGAATTCTTGACGCCAATAAAACCAAACCTATGAGGTAAAACAGGGCTATTATTTTATATTTTACCTTAGAGTTTCTCTTTTTTTTGTGCTTAGAATAGCCCTTTGTGATACACACAATCGCAAGAATATTAACAATAGGATGCTCTACAAGATACAATCTTGCTAAGGAGTTACTCATGACTCCTGCACCCAATTCTCCCCACAAGGCAAATCTTGGAGATACAAAATACAGTATCATCCCAATCATTAGCTGCAAGTGAGAAACAATTAATCCAAAAAGTGCTAATCTAAAGGCTTTTGCTGTGTAGACCTTTTTAGAGGCCAAACCTATAAAAGCTCCTACTACGGTAACCACTATGACCCCAAGCACCAAAAATGCCCAATACGAATGTAAATTTTTGATTAGATTATACATAAAGATATTTCATTAGTTCTGATCACACACCTTTTTTGAAAATAACAGTTTGGCTCTGGACATTACATTCTCTTCTATTTCTTAATAAAAACAAATCGCAGCTATTATTAGCTCTAGAAATAAAAGTCGTCCGTTCCGAAATCAAACAATTACAAAAAAGAAATGGCTTATCACGCTAAAATAACGAATTATAGACATAAAAAAACCTGCTCATTGAGCAGGTTTTCTAATATTTTTTGATTCTAAATAACAGATTCGAAATTAGAATTTATAACGCAAACTTACATTCCAAGTTCTACCAAATCCAAAGAACCCTTGGTTTGCCGTATCAATACCTTTGTACGTAACTCCAGAGGCATCTTCATCCCCTTCTTGTATATTAGATCTCAACTCAGACAAGTACACATTATCAAATATGTTATTGATGTTTACTCTAAAATTTAAAGATTTATCCTTGTCTTTTCCTAATTCTAATTTGTAAGATACACCAGCATCCACTAAATTGTAGCTTGGCAATTCTAAATTACTACTTACAGCTCCAACATTTGCATATAACTTATCGTAGTATCTAAAATCAGCATCTATAGATAGGTTTTTCACTATATTATAATCTGCACCTAACCCTAAAGTAAATTGTGCAGCATCACCAACTTCGCCACCATCGATATCTTCCTCTTCTGTGCTTTCTATATTTTGCTCATCATCTCTAATTTGAGTTACAACTGTGCCTTTATACTTCCAATCACCAACTGATACAAATCCTTTAACTTTCAATACATCCATTGGTTTCGCTGTAAAATCTAACTCTACCCCTTGGTGAAGTTGCTCAACCCCAAAATTAGTCCTGTATTTTAACACGCCATCTTCAACAAACGAACTACCTTCAACTCTATCTTTCCATTGTGTTCTATATAAATTTAGGTTTGCAGAAAAGAATTCACTCTTGAATGCATAACCTGCCTCCAAACCAAAAATAGTTTCATTTTCTGCTAAAGGAAATCTTTGGTTTGTATATTCAGGAAAGATGTTATCAAAAAATGGTTGTCTACTATATAATCCTGTATTTGCATAAACATGATGAGCCTCTGTAAATTTATAACTCCCACCTAATTTTAAATTGTAACCAAACTCAGAAACTTTCTCAGAATCTGTTCCTGCTGTAATTTCATCTGGTAATGGCGTTGTAGTTCCTTGCGATGATGTACCGTTTATCAAATCGGCATCCGCATATTGATAATAATCAAAACGCTGATACCATTGATTATTAACAGCACCTTGGAAAAATGCTGAGAACTCATCTTTAGAATATTCAAGTTGTCCAAACACTCCTCCATAAGAAATACGCTCCGCTGTATCATAAGCGATTCTATCTTCACGATCTATGTTGGCAAATAATGCCGACCACGGATTTGCAGACATAGACTCTGAAGTTTCAACAAACTTATAATCGCCATAACTTCCATAAATTTGGTGATTGTTATTTTGATCTATTAAACCGATTTCTTCTCTCCAAGAGCTTAAGCCATGAAAATCTTCTACAATTCTAAAGTGCTCGCCAAAATAAGTTCTTACATCAAATCCTATATTAAAAGTCAAGTTTTCAGTAATCGTATTTTCTAAATTAGACACTACGCCATACCAGTTATGCATGTTCATAGAAGAACGTGTAATATAACCTCCACCAGCTGTATAATATCCTCCTGCTCCATTTTCCACGCTATTATTAAAGGCATATATTGCATCATAATCTATTTGCCCGTCTGGTGTTGCATCGCCTTGGTCACCTCTTGGTCCAGTTCCTCCACCACGACCCCAAGACGCATATAATACAGTAGATATTTCAGTCTTTTCATTTATTTTGAAATCCCAGTTTAAATTTGCAATTGGTTTATGATAGAAATTTCTTCTAGAAGTCATATACTCGCCTCCATAAGTTCCCCAATTACTATTAAAACGTCGTCCTCTTTCAAGATAAGTACCAATCTCTTCTGAAAACGCTTGATCATGTCGTTGAGGTGCACCAGTTAATAAGAAATTAAAATTATGCTTATCATTTGGCGTATAACCCAAAGAAAAGAAGTATGTCTGTCCTTCTCCAAAAGTACCATCCATGTAACCATCACCTTGCCAATGCGATAACATAAAAGAAGCACCCCATCCTTTTTCGTTTTTTCCTGTATTATACATTACCGTTGTTTTAAGATAATCATCATTTGCAATTCCTGCATACATATATCCACCTTCGGTTTTATTAGTCGTTCTCATCACAAAATTCACAGTACCTCCTACAGAAGAAATTGCTAATTTTGAAGCTCCAAGTCCTCTTTGGATTTGCACCGCAGCCGCAATGTCATTAATTCCTGACCAGTTAGACCAGTACATTCTACCATCTTCCATACCATTAATAGGTTGCCCGTTTAATAAATACGCCGTATTTGTTTGATCAAAACCACGTACATTAATTCTAGAATCTCCAAATCCTCCTGTTTGACCAGCTACATAAACAGATGGTGTATTTACCAATGTCATTGTTACATCTTGTGCTCCAATTTTATTTTGGATTTCACTCGCTTTAATAGTAGATACTGCTACAGGTGTTTTTCTGTCTTCAGCCAAATCAATAACCCCTGTACCAACAATCACTATTTCATCTAAAGAATTATCTGCTGATAAGGCAACATTACTAAGGTTTGTATTTCCATTAAAAGCTACAGTTACTGTAGCGTAACCCACAAAAGAAATCACAATCTCACCTGAGGATGATTGCGTCTTTAATGTAAACTTCCCATCAAAATCAGTTGTCGTTCCGTTTTGAGTTCCTTTTTCAATAACGTTGGCTCCAGGAAGCGGAGCATTAAGATCAGAATCCATAACAGTTCCTGTAACTGTACTTTGTGACATTGCTGCGGTAGAAGTAAACATTACTACAGCGACTAACAAAAATTGAGTAATTTTTCTCATTTTAAATTAAAATTGGTTTTAATATTTTTGGCAAAACTACATAATAATTCACATTTTATGTGAACTAAATGTTAAGAAAATTTTTCTGAATTAAAATCACACATCTTAACAAAACACTGATTATCAATACAACTAAGACTTGTGTTTTCTATTTCACAACTAATGTGTTAAATTTTTGAAGATATCTATTAACTTTCTAGTTGAAGCGTCATGTTTGTTAATTTCCGATGTTTGAATTTCCTTAAGAATTCTACCTTCTAATTGCTTACCAAGTTCTACTCCAAATTGGTCATAACTAAAAATATTCCAAATGACACCCTGAACAAATATCTTATGCTCATACATTGCTATAAGTTTACCTAAGCTTTCTGGTGTTAATTGATCTATTAAGATTGTCGTTGTTGGTTTGTTGCCTTCAAATGTTTTAAATGGGGTTAATTGACCAATCTTATCGTCATTAATCTTAAGACGCTCTAATTCAAACAATACCTCATCACCTGTTTTACCTTTTAATAGTGCCTCTGTTTGCGCAAAACAACTAGACATTAACTTATTTTGATGCACTTTATTACCATAAAGTGAATTGGCAAACCCAATAAAATCTGCCGGAATTAATTTTGTACCTTGATGAATAAGCTGAAAAAAGGCGTGCTGTGCATTTGTTCCAGGAGCACCCCAAATAATATTACCCGTTTGAAAGCTCGCTGCTTTACCATTTCGCATTACCTGTTTTCCATTACTTTCCATAATGGCTTGTTGTAAATATGCTGAAAAGGAATTCAAATGCTGAGAATAAGGAATGATTGCCTCCGTTTCTGCTTTAAAAAAATTATTATACCAGATACTTATAAAACTTAATATTACAGGTATATTGGCATCAAAAGAACGTGTTCTAAAGTGCTTATCCATTTTATAGCCACCATGAAGCAGTGCCTCATAATTACTATAACCTAAAGCCAGACTTATACTTAAACCTACCGCACTCCACAATGAAAATCTGCCACCAACCCAATTCCACATTGGGAATATATTCTCTTGATCAATACCGAATTTTTTCACCAATTCACTATTTGATGATACGGCTACAAAATGTGTTGCTATATCCGCTTCTGAAGCTTGCTCCAAAAACCATTGTTTCACTGTATTTGCATTAGTGATTGTTTCTTGCGTACTAAAACTTTTTGAAACGATTATAAATAGCGTTGTTTCAGGGTTCAATTGCTCTAAAATTTCAAACACATGATCTCCATCAACATTATGTATATAATGCGTGTTTAAATGATTCTTGTAGTACTTTAGAGCCTCTACAACCATTGACGGCCCAAGGTTTGAGCCTCCTATTCCAATACTTACAATGTCTGTAAATGCTTTATTGGTAAAGCCTTTTTTCTCTCCATCTACAACGGCATTTGTAAATGCTTCAATCTTTGCTCTTACCTTATAAATCTGTGGTACCACATCATTGTTATCCACATATATCTTAGCACTTTTCGGCGCTCTTAATGCGGTGTGCAATACAGCACGTTCTTCTGTTTCATTAATTCTATCGCCTTCAAAATAACGTTCTATTGCGTCTTTTAGCCCCACAGTCTCAGCTAATATTTCAAAAAGGTGTAAAGTTTGGGCCGTTATCCTATTTTTTGAATAATCTACATAGAAATCCTCCCATTGCATTGAAAGCGTCTTTGCCCTATCGTTATCCTGTGCAAACCAATCTTTCATATGCGCATCTTTAACGCTATCAAAGTGGGTTTTTAAAGCTTCCCAAGCTTTGGTTTTTGTTGGATCGACAGACTGTAATGCCATTTTAATGCTCTAATTGTGTGATTGTAGATTCTGATAATTCTTCGTGAATAGGCTCTGGATATGTAACAGCATCTATACGTGCTTTTAAAGGTTCAATATAGGTTTTATATTTAGCTTTTAATGTATCTGGAATTGCTTCTGCTGCAGGTAACTTTTGCTTGAATGGATCAACTTGTTCTCCATTTTTCCAAAAACGATAACATACGTGAGGTCCTCCTGTATTACCAGTCATTCCTACCCAGCCAATAACGTCTCCTTGTTTTACATAATCTCCTTTTTTTACATTTTGGGCTTTCATATGTAAATACTGTGTACTATAAGTCGAATTGTGTTTGATTTTGACATATTTGCCATTACCTCCACGTCGTGTTGATTCTGTGACCGTTCCATTTGCGGTAGCAATAATTGGGGTTCCTATAGCAGCAGCAAAGTCAGTTCCTTTGTGTGGTCTTATTTTATTACCATAATATGCTATTCTTCTATTCAGATTATAACGCGAAGAAATTCTATACTTAAATTTTATTGGAGAAGTTAAAAACGTTCGACGTAGACTATTCGCATTTTCATCAAAATAATCTTCGACCTGGCGTGTTTCATCTACCATAAATTTAAAAGCATATAAGGGTTCGTTTTTATGCTCAAAATAGGTCGCATCAATACTTTCAATTCCTGCATGAATACTATCTTCAATAAAACGTTGTTTATATAAAATTTTAAAACGATCTCCTTTTTGAAGCTTATAAAAATCTAAAGTCCAAGCATAAACATCTGCCACATTATATGTTAAATCTGTAGGCAACCCGAGATTATCCATAGTTTCAGAAAAACTAGATTCTATAACACCTGATGCTTCCTTCTCAACAATCGTAATAGGCTTTCTTTCTTTGTAAACCACAATAGAATCACAAAATTCAATCACCACATACTCTACTTTATTTAATTGATAAATAAAACTTTGCGGCTGTTGCAACGTGTCTTTGCTACAGAGCAACATATATGGTTTTCCTATTTGTAGTTTTCTTATATCAAAGGAGTCTTTAGCTTTTTCTGCAATTTGAAATATTTTTGGATAACCCAGTCGGTTTCGTTCTAAAATTTCCCCAAAACTATCCCCATTTTTTATGGTATCTCTTATTACTTTGAAGTTATTAAGGTTATACCCAAACTCTATAACTTCTTTAAAATTTGATGCTATATACTTTTTTGATGCACCCGTTGTTTTATTAGTATCACAAGCAAAAAAACAAATACATATAACAAGTACCCCTAAAAATTTAAAACGCTTCATTATAAATATTTCCTTAATAGTTAAAGGTTCATTCCCCAGTTATCTTTTTCTTCTTGGGTCCAAAGTTCAGGAAAAAATATTCTTTTTTGGTATTTTGGATGCATATATTTTTGCCAATCACTACCTCCAGTTGCTTCACCACCACCATCTGGCCCTAAAATATAATGTTTAGCGGCATTATAATGCGCCATCACCCAAGTAATATTCACGGTATAATCATAATGTCTCATGGCTTTTACGAGATTTTGATTTTGTTGATCTTCTTGAGGCAATTCTTTAAATCTAGACCAAAGGTTTTTGGTGTTATAAACCTTCATAAAGGTAATGAACTCCTCTTTGTATCGCATTTCAAAATTAACCAGTAATTTTGACTTTTCACCAGTTTTATAATCTTTCCCAGCAGCTTGCCAATATAAATGTTCAAAAGCATGTTCAAAAGGTGTATTTCTATCAATAGTGGCTCTAAATCTATTATCTATTAGGTTTATAAGCTCCGTTGAAGCAAATTCAATCTTTCTATATTGACCGCTTTGAAAGCCACTTGCAGGAGTTAAAGTGTGTCTAAATTTATTATACTGAGCACGATCCATACCTTTTTTCATAATATCAAAAGAGGTCGTTAACATATCAAAATAACGGCTAATACGCATAAGTCTTTCTTCAAAAAAGTTGACATCTAGATCTTTTTTTTCTGCAAGCTGACGTATTTCCCAAAGAATCATTTTAAACAATAATTCATTAATTTGATGATAGGTAATAAATACCATTTCATCTGGAAAGGTTGTGCGTTGTATTTGCAAACCTAGCAAGGCATCGGTCTGAATATAATCCCAATAGGTAATAGAATTTGAATACAAAAGTCCTTCTAGATAGTGTTCTGTATTTTCGCTTTCAGCATCATATTTTTTCTGTATCTCATGTAGTAAGTTTGCGTAATCTGGTTGGTCTGACATATTAAAATTTTATGTTGAATGGATGTTTTAATCCTTTAAAAGCTATTAAATCTGCTCTTAAAGAACCAACGGCTAAATCTGCTTTTACCTTTAGTGGTATTTTATTCTCATCAGCACTTACCCATAAGGTTAAACTTTCTTCTTCTTTAAACACTCGTCCTGCCATAACATAGGGTCTAAATTTTAAGCACTTGACTTTACCAAAATTCGTTTTTATAGTTTCCCTGCCTAAAAATTTAAGCTTAAATTTGAAATTCTCATAATCAAAAAACATATTTAAGCTTACTTCATCTCCAGACTTAATAGAAACGGTATCATAATGGTTTCTAAGGTAATAAAAGGCAGATACCATGTCTTGTACATTAGGTTCAATATGTGTTGTGGTTTTCTTCTTTCTTTTAAGATTATTTACATGTGCCTTACCTAGATTATGATCAAAATGTATTTCTAAGTTCTTGGTATGTCCACCTTCATCAATATCTCTGACAAATTTATAAGGTAATCCCGTATGTTTATCAAAATAGCTTTCATAGCGATCTTCTACCTTAAAAAACCATTTTACAGCACCTACTGTAACGCCATTACCTATCACATGATATACAGACTTACCATTAAATACGTCTTCTTTAACTTGCAATGTTGCTTCTCCAGCTTTCATCCAACCACTATAACTCATTTTAAATTTGAACCACTCTCCAGCTTCAAACGCAGATTGATCTTGCGCATTTGAAAACAGGATAAATAGAAAAGCTAAGCTAAGTAATATTGTGTTTTTCATAGTGTGAATAATTGTAATAGTTACGTTTTTACAATTACTATTCCAAAAGTATTAAAACAGAAAAACTCTGTGCACTATATCGACAGAGTTTTTTTGTTTTTTTTATTAAAATTTTGTTAAAGCGTCCCTCTATTGGCTTGTTCTCTCTCAATAGATTCGAAAAGCGCTTTAAAGTTTCCTGCTCCAAATCCTCTTGCACCCATTCTTTGAATGATTTCAAAAAACAAGGTTGGTCTATCTTCAACTGGCTTTGTAAAAATTTGAAGCAAATACCCTTCCTCATCGGCATCAATCATAATACCCAAATTCTTTAATTTTCCTATATCCTCTCTCAATTCATGGTCGTGCTCATGTAGTCTTCCAGGAACTGCTTTATAATAGGCTTCTGGTGGCGTTGACAAAAACTCTACTCCTCTTGCTCTCATTTGAGATACGGTACTAATAATATCATCTGTTGCAACGGCAATATGCTGTACACCTGGACCTTCATAAAAATCTAAATACTCTTCAATTTGCGATCTTTTCTTTCCTTCAGCTGGCTCATTAATTGGAAATTTAATACGCCCATTTCCATTACTCATCACTTTACTCATTAGGGCTGAATATTCGGTATGAATTTGAGTATCATCAAAAGACAAGAAGTTTTCAAAACCCATAACATCTTCGTACCATTTCACCCATAAATTCATTTCGCCCCAACCTACATTACCAACCATATGGTCTATATATTTTAATCCTACTGCTGAAGGCTTATAATCGGATTCCCATGTTCTATAGCCTGGTAAGAAAGGTCCATTGTAGTTTTTGCGTTCAATAAACATATGAACTGTTTCTCCATAAGTATGAATTCCCGCTTTTACAATTTCTCCAAATTCATCTTCTTCTACGGTTGGCTCAAGATAAGGTTTGGCGCCTCTACTGGTTGTTTCTTCATAGGCACTGCGCACATCATCTACCCATAGTGCTACGAACTTTACACCATCGCCATGTTTTACAATATGATCATTAATTTCAGAACTACTATTTAGAGGGGTTGTTAATACCAATCTAATTTTATCTTGAACTAACACATAACTCACTCTATCTTTCAGACCTGTCTCCAACCCCGCATAAGCTAAAGATTGAAATCCAAATGCAGTTTTATAAAAATGAGCTGCCTGCTTCGCATTTCCTACATAAAACTCCACATAATCTGTTCCTAAAAGTGGCAAGAAGTCTTGCGCACCTTCAAATATTTTCTCTAAACCGTAGTTAATTGATTTTACTTCTTTTGCCATGATATTCGATGATTAGTTGATTTGTTCTTTGATATTTTACAGCATTGCATATTCGCCTATTAACTTTATTTTAAAGTAACTCTTTCAAATCATTGCAATATTCTGATTTTATCTTCTATTAATCCTTTATTATTGGGTTATTCCTTTGATTATACAAATGGTCTAAAAACATGCTTTATTTTTCTGCTTCATTTACAGCTATTCTCTCAATGAAAGCATCTACTTTTCGTACTAAATTTTGGTTGTACTGCGTATTTACAATACGTGCGTTTACGCTCGAGTTAATTCTATGCTATTACTATTCCATCCAAGATTTATAATAGTTTTCGTCGGCTATTTTCAAAGCTTCTTCTGTGACTTGAAGTGGTTTAAAGGTATCCACCATTACTGCTAACTCAAGTGTTTCGGTTTTCCCGATGCTGCGCTCCATAGCACCTGGATGTGGTCCGTGAGGTATTCCTGCTGGGTGTAATGAAATATGTCCTGCTTCAATATCATTTCGACTCATAAAATCACCATCTACATAATACAACACCTCATCACTATCTATATTACTATGATTATAAGGCGCTGGAATGGATTGTGGATGATAATCATATAAGCGCGGCACAAAACTACATACCACAAATGCATTGGTCTCAAACGTTTGATGTATTGGTGGCGGCATATGTATGCGGCCAGTTAAAGGCTCAAAATCATGAATTGAAAACGCATAAGGATAGTTAAATCCATCATATCCTATAACATCAAAAGGATGTGAGCCATATACCATCTCTATAATTTCGCCTTGTTTTTTGACCTTAATTACAAAATCTCCTTTTTGATTATAGGTCTCTAATTCTTCTGGTCGTCTGATATCACGTTCACAAAATGGTGAATGTTCTAGCAATTGTCCAAACCAATTTCTATAGCGTTTTGGTGTATATATTGGACTATAAGACTCAACAATAAACAAACGATTATCTTCGGTATCAAAATCAATTTTGTAAATCATACCGCGAGGAATAATCAAATAATCTCCATATTTAAAATCAAGATTCCCGTACATCGTACGGAGCTTACCTATTCCTTTATGGATAAAAATCATTTCATCCGCATCTGTGTTTTTGTAAAAATAATCCTGAGTTGGATCTGTTGGCGCAGATAAGATAATATTGCAATCGTTATTGGTTAAAACAACTTTTCTACTACTTAGATAATCAGCCTCAGGCTTTACTTGGAAACCTCTAAAACGATAGGATTGTATATTGTTTGCTTTTGCAATTTTTGGTGCTACACTATATTGTTTTCTAATTTCTTTTACCATGGTTGGGCGATGCTCATGGTAGCTATTAGTAGACATCCCATCAAAACCAATTGTTCCAAACAATTGTTCGTAATAGTAGTCTCCATTCGGTTTTTTAAAAATAGTGTGTCTTTTAGGCGGAATACTTCCTAATTTATGATAAAAAGGCATTTCAAAAATTGTTAGTTTGTTAGACAATTAAATGTTAGAGATTAGATGCGATAAACACCTAATTTAAAGGTATATAAATATACAAAAACTTTATATACTAAAAATTATACAGTATATAATGCCTATTCAGGATTTCTCTTGATAAGAAAATGTAAGTGCAGTAATAAATATTTCCAGAATAATTTCATCTGTCTAAAATTATAAAAAAAATTAGAATAGCAAAAATTTACACGAATACTACTATTTATTTAGAATGATTATAAATAGATGTGATTAAAACCAAAATCCCAAATTAAAAAACCATTTGGCATTTTTGGTTTCTGGAGACCAGGTGTATTTCAACTCTACTGGCCCAAAAAAGGTTTCTACACCATAGCCAATTGCATAACCACTAAACTCTGGAGCGCTAAGCCATTTATCTGTGCTCTCAAAAACACCATCGGCAACATGTGCATAATTTGCAGCAACGCTGAAATGTTGTTTATTTAAGAATTCATAATCCATCGCAGCCATTCCCTTTATAAAGCTATTCCCTGTTAAAGATATATAGTCATAGCCATAGAATGAAACAAAGTTATTGATAAAATTACGCCCATAACCCCCTAAGGCAAAGTTTAAGGATTTGTTCGAATTTTCTCCAATTTTAAACCCTGCCTGAGACACCACATTAAACGATAAGTTTTCAAGCAATGAAAATGCATAACCCAATTCGCCCTTAGCAAAAGAGAATTGGGAAAAATTATTATTATAATCGGAAGAGGCTAAAAAGATTTGAAAATTGCCCTCAAAATAAAATCCAGTATTAGGATAGTATATATGATCATAAGTATCAAATTTAAGCGCTCCAAGCACACTAAAATAATCACTCTTTTCAAACACTGTTTTATCTTGTTGAGAATTCTCTTCCAAAATCGTTTCTGAGGATACATTAAGTCTTTTATGCTCTGCCCCCATTTTTAACGAAAAATCACGTCTTAAAAAGGTTTGTACAAAAAACTGATTTGTAAAATCACTTAATTCAATATCTATTTTATTAATAGCTTGAGTACTTAGTTGCGATTCCTCCAATACTAATGATGCACTAATATTCTTATGAAAAGTATTATACCTCGAACGCACTCCAATACTCCAATAGAAGCCTTTATCAATAAAGTAGTCGAAATTATACCTCATATTATCGCCCAATATTATATCTAAAGATGCAACATCATTATCAAATAAAATGCGTTTTTGCGTTAGGTTAAGTAATGCCGCACTCTTGTACAAATCATCATAATGTACGCTAAATCTAAATAATGTTTTTGTCGCACTCTCTTTAACATATGCTGTTAGCAAATAACCATCCTTATTATCGCCTTTAAAATCATACTGAAAACTATCAAAATTATTAGTTGCCATAAGGTTGTTAACGCCTTTATTAAAATCGTTATAACTCACTTTTTCTCCAGACTTAAGCTTAAGCTTACCCAGCAGATAAGATCGGGTGTACTTATCCAAACCTATAACGCGAATCATATTAATCTTTATACTATCTACTGGGACAATCTTAACTTTTTTTAGATCTTTAGCCTTTTGTTTTGCTTTCAATTCAGACAATGCTTTACGATGTTTTAGAGCGGCATTTTCTCCGTTTTTAATGATGTTTTGTCCTTTATCAAAAGAGATCAAATTAAATGCTTCAATATCAGGTTTAATATAGATATCTGTAAGCTTTGATTTGGCATCCATAGCTTTAATCGCATGAAAATTGTTGATTTGAAATAAAACTCCTGTTGCCGACACAAGTTCATCCTTAGACATTAAGCCATCTTGAACATCAACCCCAATAACACGGTCTACACCTTTACTTTTCAAGATTTCTATAGGGTAATTATCAACAACACCTCCATCTGTTAAAATGTTACCATCTATAAACACGGGTTGAAATAAGGTAGGCAATGCTCCACTTGCAGCAATAGCCTGAGGTAAATTCCCCTTATCTAAAATCACTTTAGCACCTGTTTCTATATTGGTTGCAATGCAAAAAAAAGGAATAGGTAAGTCTTCAAAATTTTCAACATCACTCACATGCAACAGTAGCTTTGAAAAAAGATTATAGACATTCTGACCCCTAGACAAGGCCGAAGGCAACTGTATTTTCATTTTTTTGACAGGCAAAGTAATCGCGTATTTTTCAGCATTATCGCGTTCATAAAAAGTTTTGGACTCGCGTGGAATATCATCACTTATAAGCGTTTCAAAATCCAAATCTCTAAAAATTGAATCTAATTGTTTACCCGAATATCCCGATGCATATAACCCTCCAATTATAGCTCCCATACTTGTTCCTGCCACATAATCTACTTTTAAACCTAAGCTATCTAAGGTTTTTAAAACACCTATATGTGCCAAACCTTTTGCACCGCCTCCACTTAGTACCACGCCAACTTTAAGATCTTTTTCTTGGCTTTGCTGCGCAAAGCTAACATTCGTCAAAAGCACAACTATGAAGATTATTATTTTATTCATGTATTGTATCACTATTATAATAGTTATAAATTTTCTTTGCTCTAGATACACCAACCACATCTTCTAACTCATCCAACGTTGCATAAGACACACGTTTTGCAGATTTGAAATGTTTTAACAACATTACGATACTTTTTTCTCCTATTCCTGAAATGGTTTCTAACTCTGTATGCAACGCATTTTTACTTCGTTTGTTTCGATGGTGCTCAATTCCAAAACGATGGGCTTCATTTCTCAGTTGTTGAATGATTTTAAGCGTTTGACTTTTCTTATCTAAATATAAGGGTATTGGGTCGTTTGGATAGAACAATTCTTCCAAACGTTTTGCTATTCCAATTATAGCAATTTTACCTCTTAAATTTAAATCATCTAAACTTTTTAAAGCTGCAGATAACTGTCCTTTTCCGCCATCAATAACAATTAACTGCGGTAGAGGTTTATCCTCGTCTAACAAACGTTTATAGCGTCTATATACCACTTCAGTCATTGAAGCAAAATCATCAGGTCCTTCAACTGTTTTTATATTAAAATGACGATAATCGCGCTTACTCGGCTTGCCATTTTTAAAAACCACACAAGCTGCAACAGGGTGTGTTCCTTGTATATTAGAATTATCAAAGCACTCAATATGTCGAGGTTCTTCAGACAATCTCAAATCTGCTTTCATCTGCACCATAAGGCGATTAAAGTGACGCTCTGGATCAGTTATTTTAATTTGCTTTAGACGCTCAAGACGATGATATTTAGCATTGCGCTCAGACAGGTTTAAAATATGCTTTTTATCCCCGAGCTTGGGAATCGTAACTTTGATACTTTCTCCTAAATTCACCTTAAAAGGTACATATATTTCTTTAGAATTCGAATTAAAACGTTGCCTTAACTCAGTAATTCCTAGTTCTAAAAGCGCTTTGTCAGATTCCTCAAGTTTTTTCTTTAATTCTAAAGTATGCGAACGCACGATAGCACCATATGAAATCTGCAAAAAATTAACAAATGCAGCGCTCTCATCACTTACAATAGAAAACACATCTACATTACTTATTTTTGGATTCACAATTGTTGATTTTGCCTGATAATTTTCTAAAAGGGCAATCTTTTCTTTTAAAACTTGTGCTTTTTCAAATTCCAACTGCGATGCATAAGTTTTCATTTCCGCCTTAAATTGCTGCAATGAGGTTTTAAAATTTCCCTTAAGAATATTCCTTACAGCATCTAAGGTCGTTTTATATGCCGCTTCACTAACCAAACCACCACAAGCACCGTTACACACATGAATGTGATACCCCAAACAGAGTTTGGTTTTGCCTTCTGCTATTTTTTCTGGTGTAATTCGCGTTTCACAAGTCCTCAACGTATACAAACTCTTAATAACTTCTAGGAGTGTATGAATTGTCTTCATACTAGTATATGGTCCAAAATATTCCGAGCCATCTTTGATATAACGTCGTGTTGGAAAAATCCTTGGAAAATGTTCATTCTTAATACACAACCAAGGATAGGTTTTATCATCTTTCAGCAATACATTATAACGTGGTTTGTATTTCTTTATGAGATTGTTTTCTAATAATAATGCGTCGGTTTCAGTATCTACAACAATATGCTTGATTTTAACTATTTTCTTTACTAAAACTCGCGTCTTTCCATACTCGTGGTTTTTAGTAAAATAAGAGCTCACACGTTTTTTTAAACGCTTTGCTTTTCCTACATAAATTACAGTATCCTTAGCATCAATATAGAGATACACCCCTGGTAAATTGGGCAGTGTTTTAAGTTGTATTTCTAAAGAAGTTTCATACATAAGTACCAAAGGTATATTAAATCGTTTTATTGTAAAAATTCATCATCGATTTTTAGTATATTGCCATACCCATTTGTACTATTTTACCAATGAATATTGTTATACTCTCTAGAAACGAACATTTGTACTCTACAAGTCGCTTGATTGAAGAAGGCGAAACACGCGGTCATGAAGTGGAAGTTATCGACCCTTTGAAATGCGACCTTATTATTGAAAAAGAAAAACCAACCATTTATTACAATGACCGTTATTTAGATTATATAGATGCTATTATTCCAAGGATTGGTGCTTCTGTTACATTTTTTGGATCGGCGGTAGTCCGTCAATTTGAAATGATGAATGTTTTTACCACCGTAACTTCAGATGCCATTATAAGATCTAGAGATAAACTCAAAAGTTTTCAACGCTTATCCAAAGCAGGAATAGGCATGCCAAAAACGGTTTTTACCAACTACTCTAGAGATGTTGAAGAAGTCATTGCGCATCTTGGTGGAACGCCAGTAATTATTAAACTATTGGAAGGAACACAAGGTCTTGGTGTGGTTTTAGCAGAAACTAAAAATGCTGCAGAATCTGTATTGGAAGCCTTTAACGGATTACAAGCGCGAGCATTGGTCCAAGAATATATTGCCGAAGCCAAAGGTGCAGATATTAGAGCATTAATTGTAGATGGACAGGTGGTTGGAGCTATGAAACGTCAAGGACGAGAAGGCGAGTTTAGATCTAATCTACACCGAGGAGGCAGTGCAGAGTACATCAAACTTTCTGATGCCGAATTAAAACTCGCTGTAAAAACAGCTCGCACCTTAAAGCTTCCTGTTTGTGGCGTAGATATGCTACAATCTCATAAAGGTCCCTTACTTTTAGAAGTGAATTCCACGCCAGGACTTGAAGGTATAGAAAAAGCAACTGGTAAAAATATTGCAAAAGCAATTATCACTTTTATTGAACGAAATAGGCGTTAATGACCACAACTCAAACCGACATATTACATATACTTGGTGAAGACATTCCGCTCGGAGCACACAAGGAAATTAACTTTAGCGTGGCCCGTTTACACTCAGCAACAAAAGTAGAAGTTCCTGTGATTATTGAACGTTCCAAAAAGCCTGGTCCTATCGTATTGTTTACAGCAGGTATACATGGTGATGAAATTAATGGTGTAGAAATTGTAAGACAAATTATATCAAAAGGAATTAACAAGCCAAGGAAAGGCACAATTATCTGCATACCTGTCATTAATATCTTTGGATTTCTACATATGGAACGTGAAACCCCAGATGGTAGGGATTTAAATCGGGTTTTCCCAGGTTCAAAAAAAGGTTCTTTAGCAAGTCAAATAGCCTATAAGCTGATGACTGAAATTGTACCTCAAGTGGATTTAATTGTCGACCATCATACTGGTGGTTCTGACCGATTTAATGCACCACAAATACGCGTTGTGCGAGATGAAGCTTTTTTACAAAAACTAGCGCGAATTTATGGCGCACCTTTTGTGTTATATTCTAAAAACATTACTAAATCCTTTAGAGCAGCTTGTTATAAGCAAAGCATTCCTATGTTACTTTTTGAGGGTGGAAAGTCATTACACTTTAGCTCCAATGTAATAAATACTGGTGTAAATGGCGCAAAGCGTGTTTTAAGTCACCTAGGCATGTTACATCATAAGTTTAAGGTCTCTATACCAAAAAAATCTTGCGTTTTTATTGAAGAAAGTAGATGGATACGTGCCAAATACTCAGGAATGTTCAAAGCTATAATTAAGATTAATGCCTATGTTGAAAAAGGAGACACTTTAGGAAATATCACTGATCCTTTTGGTAAATTCAACCACTTCATAAAAGCAGATTATACGGGATACATTATCAATGTCAATGACGCGCCGTTAGTTTATAAAGGCGATGCATTATTTCATATGTCTACAGCACTAGAATCATGAACAAAAAAGAACTTCGAAAACACTATAAAAAATTACGTCAAAATTTAAGTCTTGACACTATTGAAGACCAAAGCTTAGCTATCGCAAATACCTTATTAAAACTTCCTATATGGAACAAGAACTACTACCATATTTTTTTAAGCATTAAGCCGCTAAGAGAAATAAATACGGAGTTTATACTCAATATACTGTCGGGAAAAGACAAAAATATCATCATACCAAAAACAGATTTTGATAACAATTCAATGTCACACTACCTGCTAACAGATAGCACTATTTTGAAAATAAACCAATGGAACATTACAGAGCCAGTAGATGGAGTTCTAATTCCAGAACACATGATTAATGTCGTTTTTATACCCCTATTAGCATTTGATAAAAAGGGCAATCGTGTAGGCTATGGCAAAGGGTTTTATGATCATTTTTTAAATCGATGCAACCCAGACACTATAAAAATTGGCTTGTCACTTTTTGAAGCTGAAGATCGTATTATAGACGTGTCTGACAATGACATTCCTTTAGATTTTTGTGTTACTCCATCAAAAGTCTATACCTTTCATCAGGAGCACTAAAGGCTTTTTTATTAAAGACTAACAAAATACCAACACCAGTACTTATGGCAACATCAGCAATATTAAAAACAGGTTGAAAAAAAGTAAAGGCCTCACCACCAAAAAATGGCATCCAAGTTGGAAATGTTCCATTCCAAATTGGAAAATGAAGCATATCTACAACTTTACCATGAAACCAACCCGCATAGCCCCCTCCTTCTGGTAAAAATTCAGCCACATTACCATAACTGTCATTAAATATAACCCCATAGAATACACTATCAATAATATTACCCAATGCTCCAGCAAAAATTAATGCTACCGCTATAACAAGGGTTTTGTTTGCTCCTTTTTTTATAGACATGCAAAACCAATAACCAATTCCAGTTACGGCAAAAATTCGAAATACAGTCAACACCACTTTGGCTGTTTCATCCGACAAAAAGATGAAAACATCACTCAACTTGGCACCCCAAGCCATACCAGGGTTTTCTACAAAGAATATTTTGAACCAACTAAACACTTCAACATCTTCTTGCAGCATAAAATTGGTCTTGATATAAATCTTTGAAACCTGATCTAATACCAAAATAATTATAATAAATAAGGTAGCATTCTTAAGCGACATAAGGCATCCTTTTTTGTCAAAAATATAAAAACACCTCTATTTTAGACGTGTTTTTATATTTTTTCGTAAGACTTTACTTCTGCATATTTTTAGCTTCAATACTTAGAGTAGCATGAGGCACTAATTCTAATCGTTTTTTGTTAATTAGCTTTCCTGTTACACGACAAACACCGTAGGTCTTATTTTCGATACGAATTAATGCATTCTTTAAGTCACGAATGAATTTTTCTTGCCTAATAGCTAACTGCGAATTATACTCCTTGCTCATTACAGCACTCCCCTCATCAAAAGCTTTAAAAGTAGGCGCTGTATCTTCTGTACCATTATTATGGTCATTCATATAAGCGCTTTTAATAAGCTGCAAATCGTGTTGTGCTTTTTCAATTTTTTCTTGAATCAATAGTCTAAATTCTTCTAAATCTTTATCAGAGTATCTGTTATTTTTATCTGATGACATAATCTTAATGTTTTTGAATAAATAATTTGGTACTTATATTGTCAAAAGCAATTTCTATACCATTATTTACAAGTTCAACAATTTTCAATTCTTCGGTTAAGGTTTCTGTTTTAATATACTCAATGTTGGCGCTTACGGATTTCATGATATCATCTTCTTTTTGGAGTAGCACATCAATCCTATCTGTGACTTCAAACCCAGAATCCTTACGTAAGTTTTGAATACGATTTACAAGTTCTCTTGCAATCCCTTCTTGGCGCAACTCTTCTGATATGGTTACATCTAATGCCACAGTTAATGCACCTTCATTTGCTACTAGCCAACCTTCTATATCTTGGGATTTGATCTCAACATCTTCTCGAACTAATGTAATCTTTTTTCCATTAATATCAATATCAATTTCTCCGCTTTGTTCTATTTTTTTAATATCATTAGAAGAAAATCCATTTACAGCATTTGCTACTAATTTCATCTCTTTTCCAAAACGTGGCCCTAAAGCTTTAAAATTAGGCTTAATTGTTTTTACAAGAATATCAGAAGCGTCTTCCATAAGCTCTATAGTTTTGACATTTACTTCTTGTTTTATCAAATCACTCACCGCAAGGATTTCTTCCTTTTGTGCTTCCGAGTCCACAGGAATCATAATTTTTTGCAATGGTTGACGTACTTTTATACGTTTATTTGCTCTTAATGATAACACCAATGATGATATTGTTTGCGCATTCTCCATCTTACGCTCCAATATTTTATCTACAAACCTTAGGTCATATTCTGGAAAATCTGCTAAATGTACACTTTCAAATTTTTCTTTTTGTGAAACCGATGTTAAATCTCTGTAAAGCTTGTCCATATAAAATGGTGCAATTGGGGCGCCCAGTTTAGCAATGGTTAGCATACACGTGTACAAGGTTTGATAAGCCGAAATTTTATCTTGTTGGTAATCGCCTTTCCAAAAACGTCTTCTACTCAATCTTACAAACCAGTTGCTTAGATATTCTTGTGTAAAGAATGCAATAGCTCTTGCCGCTTTTGTTGGCTCATATTCGGCATAAAACGCATCTACTTTTTTAATCAAAGTATGTAATTCTGACAAAATCCATCGGTCCAATTCTGGACGTTCTTCTAATGCAATATCCGCTTCAGCATAGCTAAAGTTATCCAAATTGGTATAAAGCGCAAAGAATGCATACGTATTGTAAAGTGTTCCAAAGAACTTACGACGTACCTCTTCTATTCCAGCTTCATCGAATTTTAAATTATCCCAAGGATTAGCATTACTAATCATGTACCAACGCGTCGCATCAGCGCCATATTTAGATAAATTTTCAAAAGGCTCTACTGCATTTCCTAAACGCTTAGACATCTTTTGTCCATTCTTATCTAATACCAATCCGTTAGATACTACATTTTTATAAGCTACAGAATCAAAGACCATTGTACCAATAGCATGCAGCGTATAAAACCATCCGCGTGTTTGATCTACACCTTCAGCAATAAAATCTGCTGGATATGATGTTTTATTATCAATTAATTCTTTGTTTTCAAAAGGATAATGCCATTGCGCATAAGGCATTGACCCAGAGTCAAACCACACATCAATCAAATCGCTTTCTCTTGTCATAGCTTGCCCTGACGGCGACACTAACGTAATACGATCTACCACATTTTTATGCAAATCAACAGTATCATAATTTGCTTCAGACATATTTCCTACTTCAAAGTCGGCAAAAATAGCTTCAGACATTACTCCTGCTTCAACAGCTTTTTCAATTTCAGCTTTTAATTCTTCAACAGAACCAATACAGATTTCTTCTTTACCATCTTCAGTTCTCCAAATTGGTAATGGAATTCCCCAAAAACGAGAACGTGATAAATTCCAGTCATTCGCATTAGCTAACCAATTTCCAAAACGTCCTTCACCTGTTGATTTTGGCTTCCAGTTGATGGTTTCATTTAATTCAAACATACGCTGTTTGACATCTGTGGCTTTAATAAACCAAGAATCTAATGGGTAATACAAAATTGGTTTATCTGTACGCCAACAGTTGGGGTAACTGTGTTTATATTTTTCAACTTTAAACGCTTTATTTTCTGTTTTAAGCTGAATTGCCAACTCTACATCAACTGATTTATCAGGAGCTTCTCCTTCATTATAATATTCATTCTTCACATACTTCCCTGCATAATCTCCCATCTCTGGCCTAAAACGTCCTTGTAAATCTACTAAAGGCACTAAATTTCCATTCTCGTCCTTTACTAACATTGGCGGCACCTCTGGTCTAGCTTGCTTAGCTGCCATGGCATCATCCGCACCAAAAGTTGGCGCGGTATGTACAATTCCTGTTCCATCTTCTGTCGTCACAAAATCTCCAGAAATTACTCTAAAGGCGTGTTCTGGATTATCATTTGGTAATGCAAATGGCAATAACTGCTCATAAGTAATACCAACTAAATCTGCACCTTTAAAAGATTTGCCAACATAAAATGGAATCTTTTTATCACCAGAATTATAACTTTCTAATTCTGAAGCAGTTTCTACTTCAACATATTTCCCAGAAAACTGTTTTCCAACAAGCTTTCTTGCCAAAACAACATTGATGGGTTCAAAAGTATATTGATTAAATGTATTTACAAGAACATACTCTATTTTTGAACCAACGGTTAATGCCGTATTACTTGACAAGGTCCAAGGTGTCGTTGTCCAAGCCAAAAAATGAATGACACCTTCGTGTTGTAAAAATGAAGGTAAACTGGCTTCATTTACTTTAAACTGTGCGACTACTGTAGTATCTGTGACATCTTGATAAGTTCCTGGTTGATTCAACTCATGCGAGCTTAAACCTGTTCCTGCTTTTGGTGAATATGGCTGAATTGTATAACCTTTATACAATAAATTTTTATTATAAATTTGCTTTAATAACCACCATACACTTTCCATATATTTTGACTTATAAGTAATATAGGGGTTATCCATATCTACCCAATAGCCCATTTTTTGCGTAAGGTCATTCCAAACATCTGTATAACGCATCACCGCTTTTTTACAAGCTGTATTATAAGCTTCAACTGTGATCTTCTTACCAATATCTTCTTTGATAATTCCAAGTTCTTTTTCTACACCAAGCTCAATTGGTAAACCATGAGTATCCCAACCCGCTTTACGCTTTACTTGATATCCTTTTTGAGTTTTATAACGACAAAAAATATCCTTAATAGCACGCGCCATTACATGATGAATACCTGGTAATCCATTTGCTGAAGGTGGACCTTCGAAAAATACAAATGGTTGGTTTCCTTCACGTGTTGTGATACTTTTTTCAAAGATATTTTGGTCTTCCCAATAGTTCTGAATTTCTTCTGCTACTTTTGGTAAGTTAAGTCCTTTATACTCAGGAAATCTTGCGCTCATTGTTTATTGTTTATTTAAGAATGCGAAATTAATGAATTTTGAATTAACTAAAGTTTAAATACTAGGAAAAACCATGATTTTATAGGGAAACAGATACGCCACGTATTTAGATTGTGATTTAAGAGTTCTAAAGCAGAAGGCATAAAACACATAACATTGCAAAATAGTATTGGCGATTATAATAATAGTGAACTTTAAACCTCTCAATCTAAAGGCGTATCTCCAGTATATTTTTAACTGTTTATGCCGTATTTATCAAAAACTGATCCCTTTTTCACACCAAAAACCTACCACAAATCAACCTAGATAAATCAAGGGTTATGATTACGCTGATGCCATGCACTATCTTTAGCCTTCAACGCCTTTAAAATCCCCGAAAGATGACGTCTACCGTAAATAACAATAATTTTATCATGTGTTGTAGCTTCAATAGTCTTTGCTAAATATTGGTTTCTATAATCTAAAATGAATTTATCTTTAAATACCTTATAATTTTTAGGATGTGTTTCTTTTAAGGAGTTGCAAATTATATATGATGCATCTAAAGATGTATTTATATCACAAGAATCTAATGCTATGTTTTGCGTTTCTTCTTCAAAATTACTTATAAAATCTTCCAAAAGCACATCTACAATTTTAGGTTGTGCAGCTTCAGAAACTAGCTCCAAATAATCTAGTTGATTTACATACTTCTTGGAGATTTTATATTTCCCCATAAACAACTGATTTGTGGTATCTATATAACTGCTCTTATCCAAATAGTACCCTAACATTTTTCACCATTTACGTAAGAGCAAGTCTAATTCTAAAGTATCTTTAACCCTAGTATCTATACCTTCACAAAAAGCTACATAGCCCAAACGTCCTAAAGAATCAGTAAGACGATGTACATCATCATAAAAAGCTTTTTTACCCACATGATGCATTCCAATAAAATGAACTGTTTTTGTTTTAGATTTTAAAACACGTCGTTCTGCTGAGGATGCATTAGCTCCAAGAGACCTCAAAGCAATTGACAAACAAGACTGCAACAGAAAAATTGAAACTAGGCATACAACACATTTAAATGCAGATAATTTCATAATTATGGTGATTTATAAGTTTAGAATATCTCCTAAACCATCAAATGTCCCGCCACATCTTCAATCTTAGAGACCAATTGAATTTTTATATTGGTGTTTTTCACAGAAATTTTATTGTATTTAGACACAAAAATCGTAGCAAAACCCAACTTTTCAGCTTCCAAAATACGCTGCTCTACACGTTGTACAGGACGAATTTCTCCAGACAAGCCCACTTCGCCTGCGAAACAATAATCTTTTTGAATAGCTTCATCTTCATTAGAGGATAAAATTGCAGCTACTACTGCCAAATCGATGGCGGGGTCATCTACATTAATTCCACCAGTAATATTCAAAAACACATCTTTTGCGCCCAATCTAAAACCAGCACGTTTTTCTAAGACAGCCAAAAGCATATTCAAACGCTTAGCATTAAAACCAGTTGCACTACGTTGTGGCGTTCCATAAACCGCTGTACTTACCAAAGCTTGCACTTCAATTAATAAAGGACGCATTCCTTCTAAAGTTACAGCAACGGCATTTCCTGATAACTCTTCATCCTTTTTAGAAATTAAAATATCACTAGGATTGGATACTTCTCTCAATCCCGAACCTTGCATTTCATAAATCCCAAGTTCATTAGTAGAACCAAATCTATTTTTATGCGCTCTTAAAATGCGAAACACATGATTGCGATCGCCCTCAAATTGCAAGACCGTATCTACCATATGTTCCAAAATTTTTGGACCCGCAATATGACCATCTTTTGTAATGTGACCAATTAGCAACACTGGAGTTGCAGTTTCTTTAGCAAATTTAATGAGTTCGGTTGTACATTCTTTAATTTGTGAAACACTACCTGCTGAAGTTTCAATATAATCACTATGTAAGGTTTGAATAGAATCTATAATTACAACTTCGGGTTCTAAAACTTCTATTTGTTTAAAAATGTGTTGTGTTTTAGTTTCGGTAAGAATATAGCACATCTCATTATTTGCATTAATACGTTGTGCTCGCATTTTAATTTGCTTTTGACTTTCTTCACCAGAAACGTATAGTGTTTTATAGGGCAAGTTTAATGATACTTGAAGTAATAGCGTACTCTTTCCAATTCCTGGTTCTCCACCAAGAAGTATTAATGAACCTGGCACTATTCCTCCGCCAAGCACTCGATTAAACTCTGCATCATATGTATTAAGTCGTGCTTCTTCTGAAGCGTCAATATCTTGTACTCTTAAAGGTTTTGAAACACGATTTTTTACCGTTGTTGTCGATTTCCAAGCCTTTTTTTCCATCTTCTGAACCACCTCTTCAACGATGGAATTCCATTGTTTACAGGAGGAACATTGCCCTTGCCATTTGGGATATTGACTCCCACAATTCTGACAGAAATAGGTCGTTTTTACTTTAGCCATATATTGTTAACTACAAAATAGAACATCTTGTGTTTTAGTTTCCAAAATCTTTTTTGATAGCATCCGCTCTTCGCAACATATCATCTTTAGTGTATCCACCTATTTCACTCAAAATATACGCCGAACGATAGGTTTTCATGGCCTTTTTTGGATTCCCAGATTCTTCATAAAAACGCGCAAAATAAAAATGCCCAAGCAAAGTATCTGGATATTCTTTTCTGGCTATTTTACCTAAATCTTCATAGTACTCATAGTTTTCACTCTTTTCAATGGCTGCCGCAATGGCTTTAAAGTCATTGATAATGATTTGTTTTTTAAAACTGAACAAATCCTCGATCATCTGATACTTCTCCTGAAGATACTCTACGGGAGAAGTATCTAAAGTAAGAATACGTTCTTTATATTCCTTCTTACTAATTGGTTGAAACACAAAGAAGATACTCTCTAAAGCGTTTGGTAATGCATGCGCAGGGTTGGAATAATGCGATGGCCCGTCAAAACTATCAAATTCATATAACAGGTTCTTATTATCCAATTTAGATAAGCTATTATGTAAAACTTCAGCATCTTCCATCACAGCTTTCAAATCATTATTTGACGTTGCCATATAATAAAACACTTTACTCTGAACTTCCTGTAAACGCTCTGGAATATACTGTAACATATCTGGTGCTAAAAATGGACTAACATTAATGTATGCATTAAACAAGGGACTATCTTTCAATAGGTAATAATTGATAAAGTTAGCTGTATCTCCATGACCTACAGCAACCCTAAATTCTGCCAAACGATAATTGCGATTCATGTAAGGAATCAACTCTATACTTATAAACTCAAAAAACTTTGTTCCAGAATCCATTGGCAATGAATTTTGCTCCGAATACAGACAATCTCTATCTCTGCTTTCTACTTGATTTATACCAACCACGATTGCTTCTGGGATATCTTCCCAATACGAGTAATAATCTACATTTCCAACAACTGCTTCAAACATATAATCACCATCCAAAACCACAAAAAGCGGATAGGACTTATCGGTATTCTCGGTATAGTTTCTTGGTAACTGAATTTTCAATTCTCTTGATTCTCCAAGCTTATAAGAATCAAATTTCTTATAAATGGTCTGCGAATTTATACTATTTAAACTGCAAAACAGCAACAATAAACATAAGGAATATCTCATTTTATTTTAAGATTTATGATTTTATACTGGAAAGGTACTTAATTATTTTCTTCTATTATATATAGGAAGATAAATCAATGACAATCCGCCCAAAATAATTATCAACAATGTTTGCGAAGCCCATATAATCCAACCAAAAGCGCGACTCGGATCCTCTGGTAAATTAAATAACAGAAAAGCCAAAACTATAGCCTCTGGATAAGAACCGACACCTCCGTTGGTTGCAGCAATACTAAAAGTTGCCGCAATAAACCCAATTAAAATGGCCGCAAATGGAATACCAGAAGTTTCTACTAAAGCAAATGTTGTGACATAAAACATCATCACATACATTGTCCAGATAAACAACGTATGAAAAATAAATGCCCATTTTTTCTTCATTTTAAAAATACTTGTAACACCTTCGATTAGCCCTTTTAAAAAACCACGAAACTTTATCGCAAATTTGTGCTGACTTCGATTAATAAAAGCTAATCCACTAAAAAAAAGCACTACCAATACCAGTAGAGCCAACGCAATTTTAACAGGGTTAAATCGTTCCGATAAAAATGCATAGATGTAATCAAACTCCAACAATAAGGTCACACAAATAATGCTTAGCATAACAAGCATATCTGCAACCCGCTCTGCTACGATGGTTCCAAAACCTTTTTCAAAAGGTACACCTTCGTAATTAGACAGAATTGTTGCTCTAGAAATTTCGCCAGCCCGTGGAATCGTATAATTAATTAAATAAGCCGCCATAACTGCCATAAAACTATTGGCAAATCTCATATTATACCCCATAGGCGCAATCATAAATCTCCAACGATATGCACGAGACAAATGACTTAAGAACCCTAAAAATACACCAGCTCCCACCCAAGCATAATCTGCTTTTTTACAATATTGCAATAATTCCTCTATAGAAATTTGCGACAACGAATACCAGACCAAAACCACACCAAGCAGGAGTGGTATGAAAACTTTGATTATGGTTTTTACCGTATTGGCCATTATATTATTTCAACAAGTTGGTAGCTTCATCAGGAAATACTAAAGAAGGCTTAAAGACCCTAGCCTCTTCGATAGGCATAGATGCATAGGTAATTAATATTAACACATCACCAGGAGACACCAATCTTGCCGCGGCTCCATTAAGTGTGATTTCTCCGCTATTTCTAGGTCCAGGAATAGCATAGGTTTCAAGACGTGCTCCATTATTATTATTTACAATTTGCACTTTTTCACCTTGAATAATATTTGCTGCATCCATAAGATTTTCATCTATAGTGATGCTGCCTATATAGTTAAGATCAGCTCCTGTAACTTTAACTCTGTGAATCTTCGATTTTACTACTTCAATTTGCATAGGGCAAAGGTAATTAATTTAGTGCGATATTATCTATTAATCTAACATCATCTGCATATACAGCTATAAACGCACGATATTGTTTTTTTTTTGATTTTCGTTTAATAGGCTTTAAGGTCTCAACATCAGCTATTGTAAAATATTCCAAATTCAAAAGCTTATGCGCTTCAAATTGCTTGATTACCCATTCCGTCACCTTATTAGCACTTTTTGTGCCAAATTTTAACTTAGCAGTCGTTAAGATTTTATAGATAAATGGCGCTTCTTTTTTATAATCTGGTTTTAAGCGCGAATTTCTAGAACTCATTGCCAAACCATTAGCCGCTCTAAAAATAGGACAACCGATTACTTTCACAGGTATCTCATGCTTTTTCACCAACTTTTTAATGATCTGCAATTGCTGAAAATCTTTTTCTCCAAAATAAGCAAAATCGGGCTTAACAATTTCAAACAGACGCTTAACAATAGTACCAACTCCGTCAAAATGCCCCATTCTAAAAGCACCTTCCATCTCATATTCTAAGCCATCAAAATCGTAGTTTACAGCGTCCACAGTACCCCCATAAATATCTTCAACAGAAGGTGCATAAACCATAATTTTAAAACTGGACAAGGTTTTCAGCAAAGTAATATCTTGGGCTAAGGTTCTTGGATATTTATCCAAATCCTCAGCATTATCAAATTGGGTCGGATTAACGAAAATACTAACAACAACAAGATCATTATCCTCCAAACACTTTTCTATTAAAGACAGGTGACCTTGATGCAAAGCACCCATTGTTGGAACAAATCCTATAGACTTTCCATTTCTTCTTAATGATGAAATTGACTTAATTAATTCCGCTTTTGCTTTTGCTACTTCCACTTTTAGTAAAAAATTAACGCGTGCAAACATAATATATTAAGGTTAATCTGCATAATTTTTGTAATTTTGCGTGTTTTTTATACTAAAATTTTAAAGCGAAAGGCTTATGAAAGATAAAAGAATATTATATGTGTCTTCTGAAGTAGTACCATACTTACCTGAGACAGAAATATCTTCAATGTCATTTGAAACACCTAGAATGGTAAACAAACAAGGAGGACAGATACGAATATTCATGCCAAGATATGGAAATATTAATGAGCGTAGACATCAATTACACGAAGTTATAAGACTTTCTGGAATTAATCTTGTCATTAATGATTTAGATATGCCCTTAATCATAAAGGTAGCCTCAATTCCAAAAGAACGTATTCAGGTCTATTTTATTGATAACGAAGAGTATTTTAAACGTAAAGCCACATTGACAGATGAATATGGAAATCTTTTTCCGGACAATGATGAACGTTCTATTTTCTTTGCCAAAGGTGTTATTGAAACCGTAAAGAAATTAAATTGGGCTCCAGATATCATTCATGTTCATGGATGGCTAGCCTCTTTACTACCTTTATATCTTAAAGAATATTATAAAAATGAGCCTTTGTTTGCAAACAGTAAAATAGTGACTTCGGTTTACAATCAAAGTTTTGATAATACGTTAAATACATCGATGGTAGAAAAAATTAAGTTTGATAATATTGATGATGAAGCCATCTCAATATTAAAAGAGCCAAGCTATAACAATATTATGAAAGTTGCCATTGATTATTCTGATGCCTTAGTAGTAGGATCAGAAACCATTCCAACTGAACTCGAAACGCATTTAAAGGACAGCGGTAAGCCTATTTTAGGATACCACTCTTTAGAAGACTTTGCAGATGCCTATACTGAGTTTTATACTACAAAAGTATTTAATTAATACAGTCTATTTTTATGAAAGAGAACAAAAAAATATTTCAAAATATTTTATTATACGTAATCCTCGCCACAGCGTTCATTTCCTGTGATGAAGATTTTTCTTCTGTTGGATCAGGTATCATTGGAGAAGATAATTTCGACACTAACAGCCAATCCTATTCAGTAATCGCTCACAATCAATCTACAGGAAAACTAAGATCTAATAGTATTCCATTGTATTTATTAGGACATTACAATGAGAGTACTTTTGGTTCGTCATCCGCTAGTATTATTGGGCAAATGCAACCTAGTGATAACTCATACAACCCAATTTTTGGGGATGATGTTGTGATTGAATCGGTATATTTAAACATTCCTTATTTTGCGACTGCTTTAGAGCAGGATGATGACGGGAATACCACTTATGAATTAGATTCGGTACTAGGAAATGAATCAATTAAACTTGAAGTCTATAAGAACGAATACTATCTAAGAAATTTTGACCCCAACTCTGAGTTTGATGAGGCCTTACAATACTATTCAAATCAAACAGCTTCAGATGGAAGTATGATTACTTTGCCAAGCGAAGGCAGTAGCTTATTATTGTATTCAAATGATAATTTCGAACCTAGTGCTGAAGAAATTATTATAACAGAAGAAGATGAAGACGGAGAAGAAGAAATCACAGCAAGATTAACGCCTGCTATAAGAATTCCACTCTTATATAATTCTGACGCTGATGACGATGATTTTAACACTACAATTTCAGAAAATTTTTGGGAAGATTTATTTATTTCAAAAGAAGGAGAACCTGAGTTAAGCAATGCTAATAATTTCTTAAATTATTTTAGAGGTCTATACATTAAAGCGAGTGCATCTAGTACAAACATAAATGGCAGTATGGCGACATTAAACCTAAGCAGCGCAAGTTTAACCATTACATACACAAACAATTTTGATGAGGAGGATACCGATAATGACGATATATTAAATTTTGCAGATGCAGATGCAGACGGTGATGGGGTTATAGAAAATGGTCCAGACACCGACAACGACGGCATTAAAGACGATTATGACGCTTCAATAACAGGTGGAACCGATGAAGATAATGATGGCGTTATTGATAATCTCCCTATTGGAGATGGCACATTTACCTTAAATTTTACTGGCAATGTTGTAAACCTCATCGATAACAATTTTATTTCATTCCCTGTAGGTAATGATGTTGACGGTGATGAGCGTCTATATCTCAAAGGTGGACCTGATGGAAATATAGCAATCCTAAATCTTTTTAACGGTGATGAAGAAGGCAACTCAACAGAACTCGACGATTTTAAATCTAAAAATTGGCTTATTAATGAAGCAAATTTGGTTTTTTATGTAGACCAAGCTTTACTTAATGAAAATGGAAGTGAACCAGATCGTTTGCATATATTCGACTTAGAAAAAAACACCACATTAATCGATTATCAATTCGATGGTTCAGTAGACGCCGATTCGGGATACCAAAAGATTAAACATTCCGTTCCATTGACTAGAGTAGATGATGAACAAAGCGGAGAAGGCATAAAATATAAAATTAGAATTACGGAGCACATCAACAATATCTTCCTTAGGGACTCAACTAATGTTAAATTAGGGTTAGCTGTCACCTCTAACATTAATTCGACTGAAAATTTAAATGTAAAAGATTTTGATGAGTCGGATTTAGGTGACTTACCAGAAAGTATTACTTCTGGTATATTTTTATCCTCAAAAGGCACCATATTATATGGAAATAATATTATTGATGAAACTAAAAAAGTTAAGCTCGAGATTTTTTATACAGAACCTAACTAATAACAAGAAAATACAACTATGTGTGGAATCGTAGGTTACATAGGTCATAGGGAAGCATACCCGATAATTTTAAAAGGTTTAAAACGTTTAGAATATAGAGGATACGACAGTGCAGGAATAGCAATTTATGACGGCAATACAATCAAACTTTCAAAAACAAAAGGGAAAGTTGAAGATTTAGAAAAATGTGTTTTAGACGAAATATCAACCAACGGGAAACTCGGAATTGGTCATACAAGATGGGCTACACATGGGGTTCCCAATAATGTAAATTCGCATCCACATTACTCAAATTCTGGTGATTTAGTTATCATTCATAATGGTATCATAGAGAACTACGAATCCTTAAAAAAAGAACTCGTAAAACGCGGTTATTCATTTCATTCTGAAACCGATACAGAGGTGCTGATTAACCTTATTGAAGACGTTAGAAACAATGAGAATGTAAAACTTGGAAAAGCGGTTCAAATAGCCCTTAACCAAGTAGTAGGTGCCTATGCTATTGCCGTATTTGACAAAACCAAACCTGATGAAATTGTTGTGGCACGACTAGGCAGCCCTTTAGCTATAGGTATAGGAGATAAGGAATTTTTTATTGCTAGTGATGCTACGCCTTTCTTAGAATACACAAAAAATGCTATTTATTTAGAAGATGAAGAAATGGCGGTTGTCCGCCTAGAAAAAGGTATTAAAATTAGAAAAATAAAGGATGACTCGTTGGTTGACCCCTATATACAAGAGCTTCAGCTCAATTTAGAACAAATTGAAAAAGGCGGATATGAACATTTCATGCTTAAAGAAATATATGAGCAACCAAACGCAATACTAGACACCTTTAGAGGTCGCCTTTCCGTTGAACAGGCCATTATCAAAATGGCAGGTATTGAGGATAATATGAAAAGATTCCTTAATGCCGACCGTATTATCATCGTAGCTTGTGGTACATCTTGGCACGCTGGTTTAGTTGCTGAATATATTTTTGAAGATTTAGCAAGAATACCCGTTGAGGTCGAATATGCATCCGAATTCAGGTATAGAAACCCAGTTATTAAAGAAAATGATATCGTTATTGCCATCTCTCAATCTGGAGAAACCGCAGACACCTTAGCTGCAATTAAGCTAGCAAAATCTAAAGGTGCATTTGTATTTGGTGTTTGTAATGTTGTTGGCTCATCAATTGCTAGAGCAACTAATGCAGGCGCTTATACCCACGCAGGTCCAGAAATAGGTGTTGCATCAACAAAAGCATTTACAACCCAAATCACAGTACTTAGTTTAATTGCACTCCGTTTATCTCGAGCAAAAGGTACTATTTCTAGTACGGATTATAGAATGCATTTAATTGAATTGGAGATGATTCCAAAAAAGGTTGAAAACGCATTAAAATCTGACGAAAATATCAAAGCCATTGCAGCGATATACAAAGAGGCTTCAAATTGCCTATATCTTGGTAGAGGTTATAACTTTCCAGTAGCCTTAGAAGGCGCTTTAAAACTAAAAGAGATATCTTATATTCATGCTGAAGGCTATCCTGCGGCTGAAATGAAACACGGCCCAATAGCACTTATTGATGAAAATATGCCAATTGTCGTTATTGCAACCAAAAAAGGTCATTATGAAAAAGTAGTCAGCAACATTCAAGAAATAAAATCTAGAAAAGGAAAAATTATTGCCATCGTTACTGAAGGTGATGAAACTGTAAAGAGCATTGCTGATCATACCATAGAGGTTCCAGAAACCTTAGAATCACTTTCGCCATTGCTTACAACTATTCCGCTGCAACTTTTGTCGTATTATATTGCGGTGATGCTAGGAAAAAACGTAGATCAACCTAGAAACTTAGCAAAATCGGTAACTGTAGAATAAAAACACAATATGTTGTGTTGCTAAATTCTTAAAATTAACATCTTTATTGTACGAAAACCACAAATAATTGTGGTTTTTTTTGTAAAATATGCTATGCGTGCATAATTTTCAAACGAAAAACTAACGATTAGTTGATATAATTATTATATTGCTCTTATAAATTTATTATACCAAGAGAATGAGAACTATTTTACAATTTTTTTTAATGTGTTTTTGTGTCGCTTCATTTGCACAAACAACAACAATAAAAGGAAATGTTTCAGATGAAAGTGGTCAACCGCTTCCTGGAGCAAATGTTATCGTTGTGGGAACAACAACTGGTGCATTTACGGATTTTGATGGAAACTACACGTTAACACACAATCAAGACCCACCTTTTTCAATTCAGGTCACTAGTGTAGGTTTTGACTCAATTACAAAAGAAGTCACCGCAAATAATCAAACCATCGATTTTGTTTTAAAAGAGGGTAACCAATTAGATGAAGTTGTAATTTCTGCATCAAGAACGCCTGAGCGTATTTTTGAATCTCCAGTAACTGTGGAGCGCTTCGGGTTGAAAGAAATTAAAAATACAGCTTCGGCAGATTTTTATGATGGTCTCGAAAATTTGAAAGGTGTTGATGTGAACACGAATAGTCTAACCTTTAAAGCAGTTAACACAAGAGGTTTTGCAACATTTGCAAATACGCGTTTTATGCAACTCGTTGACGGTATGGATAACTCTACACCAGCTTTAAATTTCCCGATTGGAAACTTAGTTGGTATGACAGAAAACGATGTACAGAGCGTAGAATTACTTCCGGGAGCTTCTTCAGCGTTATATGGGGCAAATGCCTTTAATGGGATTTTATTTATGAGAAGTAAAAACCCTTTTGATCACCCTGGATTAAGTGCTTACTACAAACAAGGTATTACTTCACAAGAAGCCGCAGGCGATAATTCTTATACCGATTTTGGAGTTAGAGCAGCACATAAATTTAGTGATAAATTTGCCGGAAAAGTGAACTTTGCTTACTTAAAAGGTACAGATTGGGCGGCTACAAGCGAAGTCGATAAATTTTCCTCTGACCGTACCAGATCACACTATGGTTATGATGGTATTAACGTTTATGGTGATGAAGTTTCAACCAACATAAGAGCAGCTTCTGGATTAGCTATTGTACCAGATGTAGAAGTCAGTAGAACAGGTTATAATGAAAGATATCTTACCAATTATAATGCGGAAAGTATAAAAGCCGATTGGGGATTATATTTTAGACCATGGGCGAATGACTTTGAAATCAGTTACCAAGGAAAAGTAGGAACGGGTACTACCATTTTTCAAGGTGTGAACAGGTATAATATTTCTAACTTTAGACAACAACAACATAAGCTTGAGCTAAAAAACGACAACTTCTTTTTAAGAGGTTATGTCGTTTCTGATAATGCAGGGGACTCCTACGATATGGTCTTTACAGGAATACAGATTAACAGAGCTTGGAAGAGTGATGAAGACTGGTTTGGAGAATATATTAGCACCTATGTAGGCGCTACACTTACTGGCGCTACAGATAGTGAAGCCCATGCAGCGGCGAGAACAGCTGCAGATCAAGGTAGATATGAGCCTGGAACTCCAGAATTTCAAGCTGCCTTTAATCGTAGTGTAAACGATCCAGACTTGAGTACAGGATCAAAATTTCAGGATGAATCAAAATACTACCATGCAGATGCCAATTATAATTTTAGCCATTTAGTAGATTTTGCAGACATCCAAGTTGGTGGGTCCTACAGAAAATATGCTTTAAATTCTTCTGGTACAATTTACACGGATTATGATGGCATCATAAACTATTCAGAATATGGAGTTTACACACAAATTCAAAAGAAATTTGAATTGAGTAACAACGTTAAGCTCAAACTTACTGGTTCGGCAAGATACGATAAATCAGAGTTTTTTGATGGTTTTGTATCTCCAAGATTATCTGCTGGATTTACCATCAATGAAGATCATAATATTAGAGCCTCCATACAAACAGGTTTTAGAAACCCAACAACACAAGATTTGTTTATTGGTTTAGACGCTGGTAGAGCCCTACTTGTAGGTTCTGCACCAGATAATTTAACCCGATACGAAAGAACTTATGATATTAGCACCGAAGGACAGGCCTTAGGTTTACCTGCAAGCACCACTCAATCTGGTGAGTCGGCTTATGTTAATTCATTCTCAGCTGTCTCTGTTCAAAATTTTGCAGAAAGTGCAGATGTCTCGCAATTAGAAGTAGGAAATTCAGCTTTGGTCAAACCTGAAAAGGTGACTTCTCTAGAAGTAGGGTATAGAGGTAAATTAAAAAAGCTTATTATAGATTTAAGCGTTTATTACAACAGGTATCAAGATTTCATTTCTAATGAAAATGTTATTGCACCTCTATACGGAAACACAGACCCTAGTTCTTCAGAATACAGCCTTGCTATTGCAGCTATAGCGAATGGTGATTATAACATATACCAAACGTACACCAACTCTGAGGCTGATGTCAACTCTTATGGTACTTCCATTGGTTTATCTACAAAAGTCTTTGGGAATTTTGATTTATCTGGTAACTACACTTTTACGCAACAAGACTTCGATCAAGATGCATTTCCTGATTTTATAACAAGCTTTAATACACCAGAACATAAGCTTAAAGTATCTTTTGGTAATACAGAATTATTTAAGAATTTCGGATTTAACCTAGCTTACAGATTCAGTGATGATTATTATTGGCAAGCTACTTTTGGAAACGGTCACATACCAGAATTCCATACTTTAGATGCTCAAATTAACTTAAAAGTACCGCAACTTAAATCTATATTTAAAGCAGGTGCTACAAATTTAACAGGAGACGAATATTTCACAGCATTTGGTACAGGACATATAGGGTCAATGTACTACATCTCATGGTCCATTAATAACTTATAAAATTATGAAAAAGAATAACATTATGAATACAAAATATTTATGTATACTGCTTGTATGCTTAGGCTTTTTTGCTTGTAAAGAGGAAGATGATTTTGTAGATAGCCCTACTCAACTTCCTGAACTCACTGCTGGTAATGCAGATTTCTCAAACTTTGTTAGTATAGGAAACTCATTAACAGCTGGTTTCACAGATAATGCCTTGTTTAATGCGGGGCAAGAAAACTCTATCCCTAACATTCTTTCTCAACAATTTGCGAACGTTGGTGGAGGCAGTTTTAATCAGCCCCTAATGAATGATAATACAGGAGGTATGCTAGCTGGAGGTAATAGAATACTAGAGCCAAGATACGTTTTCAACGGCACTGGTCCTGCACCCTTAGAAAGCGTAGTTGGCGCTGTAACTATCACTACAGATCTTGCTGTAAATAACCCAACAGGTCCATTTAATAATATGGGCGTTTCAGGAGCAAAAGTTGGTCACCTCTTATATGATGGCTATGGAAACATTAGCAACCTAGGTAGCACTGCTAATCCGTATTTCATAAGAATGGCTTCAAGTCCATCTGCTACAATCTTAGGTGATGCTTTATCGCAGGATCCAAGTTTCTTTTCGTTATGGATAGGAAACAATGATGTTTTAGGTTATGCCTTATCAGTAGGAGAAAGTGATACAGATGCAGATAATTACAACCCTATTACACCAACAAATGGTGCTATTGGTATAGGTTTTCAAGAAACCTATGAATATATTATTGAAACTTTAGCAGACAACGCTCAAGGGATTGTCGCTAATATACCTTATGTAACTACTATACCCCATTTTACAACAGTACCGTATAACCCTCTAGACCCAGATGATTCAAATTTTGGTTCACAAATTACATTATTGAACTCTGTTTTTGGGTCTTTAAACCAAATTTTTACGGCAGTAGGAGCAACAGATAGAATTATTGAATTTCATGAAGATGATCCAAGTGCGGTGGTTATTAAAGACGAGTCCTTAACCGATTTATCTTCAACGATTGCAACTGGATTGTCTAATAGTCCTGAATTTACAGCATTTTTAGAAACCTTAGGTATTCCTGCTGTTGCCGCACCATCAGTTGCAAATTTAATGGGCGCTGCCTATGGTCAAGCGAGACAAGCGACTAGTGATGATTTATTAGTACTTTCTAGCTCTTCTGTTATTGGAACCGTTAATACGAACTACTACAACTTTTTAGTATCTCAAGGGTTAAGCGCTGAATTAGCAGGTACATTTGCGGTAGAAGGTATTACTTATGCCATGGATGATAAGTGGGTACTTATACCAAGCGAACAAGACGAGATAAAGACTGCCACTGATGCGTTTAATCAAATTATTAGTAATGCTGCATCTACGTATAGCCTCGCCTTTGTAGATGCAAATATACTTATGCAAGAATTAACTAATGGAACTTTTGTTTCAGGTAATTTCAACCCAAGTTCGGAATTAGTCATGGGTGGTGTATTTTCCTTAGATGGGGTTCATCCAAATTCCAGAGGATATGCGCTAATTGCCAATGAGTTTATGAAACGTATAGATGAGACATATGAATCTAATTTTGAAGCCTCTGGCAATTTAGTAGATATCGGTGACTACCCTACCAATTTCTCACCAACCTTGCAATAGACCAGCACTTATATAGAATTAAAACCCAGAAATTTATTCTGGGTTTTTTATTTTATACATCAGGCATATACCAGTATTGTAGCATCCTTTATAAAGCTATATATTTTTGCTCTAAATTATTCGCCCTATTTTAATTAAAAAACATATCTTTGCAGCGCAAAAATCCAAGTGATTTTTATTAAAAATTATAGCAAACACAATAAACATATAAGTAATGTCTAAAGTTACAGGTAAAGTTGCACAGATTGTAGGTCCAGTTATCGACGTTGAGTTCGCTGCTGGTGCTGAACTTCCAAAAATTTATGATTCGTTAGAAATTAACAGACCTGATGGTTCAACATTGGTACTTGAGGTACAATCCCATATTGGAGAAGATACTGTTCGTACTATTGCAATGGATTCATCTGATGGTTTAAGTAGAGGAACTGAAGTTGTTGCAACTGGAGCTCCAATTCAAATGCCAATTGGTGAAGATGTTTACGGACGTTTATTTAACGTAATTGGAGACGCCATCGATGGTCTTGGAAACCTTCCAAAGACAAATGCAGCTGGTCTTCCGATTCACAGACAAGCGCCGAAATTTGAAGAGCTATCTACTTCTACAGAAGTTTTATTTACAGGTATCAAAGTAATCGACTTAATTGAGCCTTATGCAAAAGGAGGTAAAATTGGTTTATTCGGTGGTGCAGGAGTAGGTAAAACAGTATTAATTCAGGAGTTAATTAATAATATAGCAAAAGGGCATGGTGGTTTATCCGTTTTTGCAGGTGTTGGAGAACGTACTCGTGAAGGTAACGATTTACTTCGTGAGATGCTAGAGTCTGGTATTATCAAATATGGTGATGACTTTATGCACTCTATGGAATCTGGTGGTTGGGACCTTCAAAAAGTAGATAAAAAAGCAATGCTAGATTCTAAAGCGACATTCGTATTTGGACAAATGAATGAGCCTCCAGGAGCACGTGCGCGTGTAGCATTATCTGGGCTAACAATTGCTGAGTATTTCCGTGATGGTGCTGGAGATGGACAAGGAAAAGATGTTCTTTTCTTCGTAGATAACATCTTCCGTTTTACACAAGCTGGATCTGAGGTATCTGCACTTCTTGGTCGTATGCCATCTGCGGTAGGTTACCAACCTACATTAGCAACAGAGATGGGAGCCATGCAAGAACGTATTACCTCAACTAAGAAAGGATCTATTACATCGGTTCAGGCAGTTTATGTCCCTGCGGATGACTTAACAGACCCTGCTCCAGCAACGACTTTTGCTCACTTGGATGCAACAACAGTATTGTCGCGTAAGATTGCTGAGCTAGGTATTTATCCTGCGGTAGATCCGTTAGATTCTACATCTCGTATCTTAACTTCAGAAATCTTAGGAGCTGACCATTATGGATGTGCGCAACGTGTAAAAGAGCTATTACAACGCTACAAAGAATTACAAGATATTATTGCAATTCTTGGTATGGAAGAGTTGTCTGAAGAAGATAAATTAGCTGTAGGACGTGCACGCCGTGTTCAACGTTTCTTATCTCAACCATTCCACGTAGCAGAACAGTTTACAGGTATTCCAGGTGTATTAGTAGATATTAAAGAGACCATCAAAGGTTTTAACATGATTATGGACGGTGAATTGGATCACTTACCTGAGGCAGCGTTCAACCTTAAAGGTACTATCGAAGAAGCTATTGAAGCTGGAGAAAAAATGTTAGCTGAAGCATAACTAGATTAAAGCAAAAAGCATTTAGAATATGATTTTAGAAATTGTAACACCAGAAGCCACATTATTTAGTGGAGAGGTAGAATCCGTAGCTGTTCCAGGTGTGAATGGTGAATTTGAAATGTTAAACAATCACGCACCTGTTGTTTCTATTCTAAAGGATGGTTTTGTAAAAATCTCTGGTAACATTGCGTTAGCCGAAGACGTTGAAACCAAATTTGAAAAGAAAGGCAAAGCCACTTGGTTAGCTATCAATTCTGGAACCATTGAAATGAAAGACAATAAAATTATTCTTTTAGCTGACTAATTTTATTTCTGTATAGATTAAAAAACGCGAAGCTTTTGCTTCGCGTTTTTTTTGAACGGGTTTATATAAATTACCCGTTGTATCTGCTTTAGATTTATCATATACCTTTTTAATTGCTTTTAATTGAGACGCCTTCTCAACTTTATTTAGGCGTATATTTGACATAATCTGTTTCTTTAGCACCTCATAGCGCTCTTTTAGCGTTTTTAAATGAGCATCATTACCCCAAGCATGTAAATTCAAATTTTCCATAATTACATCTATTAAAGTATATTTTTTCTTATTTTTTTCCAAAGTTTTATTAAACTTAGTCCAGTAACTACTGAAACCCCAAATAATACCAAAGCATCTGTATAATTTCCGTAAATCAACTGACCAGTCGCAAACATTACACTATAAATAAGCACACATCCCACAAGCATTGCTAAGATACCTGAAGGTACACTCCAAGCCTTTGTTGCATCTACGATACTGTTTCCATCAGCATCAGCCGCGTTAATAATTTTACGCCAACCAGGACCTCCTGGCTGGGTCTTTTTATAGAACTGCTCTAATACAGCTTTATCTTCAGGTTGTGTTAAAAATGTAACAATAACCCAAACTATAGTCGTAATTAATACAATGACAGGAAACTTTGACCAAGATGGTAAAACCCCTTCGTCCCCAAAGCACATCCTTCCCAAAGAGGTAAATGTTAATAGTATAGAAACTAATCCTGAACTAAACATTGCAGATATTTCACTCCATGCATTAATACGCCACCAAAACCATCTTAAAATAAAAATTAAACCTGTTCCAGCTCCAAACATTAATATAATATCAAATAACTGCAAGGCATTTTGCAAAACTAAAGCAAACAATGCACTACATACCATTAATACGACTGTTGATAAACGCCCAATGTTTACTAATTCTTTTTCGCTTGCATCTTTATTTACATAGTGTTTGTGAAAATCATTTACAACATAAGAACTCCCCCAATTTAAATGCGTAGAAATCGTACTCATATAAGCAGCTACCAAAGAAGCTAATACGAGTCCTAACAATCCACTTGGCAGTTTAGTTAACATAGCAGAATAGGCCAAATCATGACCTAACTTATCTTTTGCTACATTTGGAAAAGCCTCTTGAATACTCGCTAAATCTGGAAACACTACAAGTGATGCTAAGGCAACAATAATCCATGGCCACGGGCGTAATGCATAATGCATAATATTAAAAAAGAACGTTGCTCCTATCGCGTGATTTTCATCTTTTGCCGCCAACATTCGTTGTGCAATATAACCGCCACCGCCAGGTTCTGCTCCAGGATACCAAGAGCTCCACCATTGCACAGCTAATGGAATAATGAGTAATGTGATTAAGGCTTCAGTATTATTAAAATCTGGTAATAGGGCTAATTTATCAACAACATTATCATTAGTCAATAAACGTTGTAATCCTCCTACTTCTGGCAAACCAACCAAGTAATACGCCGCTCCGATAGCCCCAGCCATTGCCGTAAAAAACAATATAAAATCGGTATAAACCACACCTTTAAAGCCTCCTAAAGCACTAAAAACAACAGTGATAACACCTGCATAGACAACGGTTTCCCAAGGCGCTAAACCTAGCATAATAGTTCCAATTTTTATCGCTGCCAGCGTTACACCTGCCATAGCGAAAATATTAAAAATAACACCTAAATACACAGCTCTAAAACCTCTAAGGAATTTTGCTGGTCTACCGCCATATCGCAATTCATAAAATTCAATATCTGTATTGACCTGAGATTTTCGCCATAGTCTAGCATAGACAAAAACGGTGAGCAAGCCTGTAATTAAAAAGGCCCACCAAACCCAGTTACCCGACACGCCATTATTACGTACAATATCGGTTACCAAATTGGGTGTATCTGTAGAAAAAGTGGTTGCCACCATAGACACCCCTAATAACCACCAGGGCATACTTCGCCCAGATAAAAAATACTCTGAAGCACTTTTACCAGATTGCTTTGAAACATAAACTCCAATCCCTAATGTAATTACAAAAAAAGTAATAATTAATGTAATATCAAGTGTAGATAATTCTACCATAATAGTTAAAATTTCTAGTTAATTTTATATATTTATCAAATCTAATCTTCTCCTTTAGAAAGTCATCAATATATGACATTATATTTAATTATACATAGAATTTTAAAGAGGTCCTTCCAAGCCTTTTATGGCTTTCAATTCTACTTTAAGATCTCTAAACATGTTAATAATAGAACTCAATTTTAATTCATCGGCATCATACTCTTGAGTATTGATACAGCAGGTAAATTCCCAAAGCTCTAAAACGTCTTTTAAGGCCACCTCATAGGGCGTATATATCTTATTATCTGAATGTAATATTAATATGCCTCCTTCTCTATACACCCGTTTATATACCAAACCATCTTCTTTGGTTAATACAATATAAGTGCGCCCATGCTTAAGCATTTCTATATCCTCTAAAAAACGAGCTACAATGAATGCACCATCCTTTACAGGCAACATCGAATCTCCTTTAATAGGGAAAGCACGATGTGTTCCTGTTGGTAAAAAGGGTAATTTAATCTTCTCTAATTGTGCGATGTATTCTGGATCGGCGTAGCCTGCTAAATAACCTGCAGATGCCTTTGCTGGTACAATATCTATCAAATCTTCATCACGATCATTGACGCTTATTGGGAATAACACACGTTTATTTCCTACTTCTATAAAGGCGGTATCCTTGGCAATTCTTAGATCATATTTAATCAATATATCTATAGGAATATCAAAATAATTAGACAACGCGATTAAACGATCTATAGGAGGTTCTGAACGCCCTTCTTCATAAGACCCCACTATAGAACGCGTCCAACCCAACTCTTCTGCAAACTGCTCTTGCGAATAACCTTTAGAGGTTCTTAAATGCCGAATATTACTGTGTATATATTTCATAGTATATAATTTTAATTACTACAAATATAAGCAATCAATGTTTGTATTTGTAGTTAATTTTGTAAAACAAGCGATAAACTGGTACAAACAGCACTAAAAAACACACTTGAGTAAGCGATATGCCTGAAACAATGCCGCAATGTAACCACTCAAATAAACACATCAATACTTTAAATACTTATAACTATGTATCTTAATTGTCATTCTTATTACAGCCTCCGATACGGCACTATTACACCTGAAAACCTACTAGCTATCGGTTCAAAGCATGGTGTAGATACTTTAGCGCTTACAGATATTAACACGACTTCGGCTTGCCTCGATTTTGTAAAGCTTTCCAAAAAATATGCAATTAAACCTGTATTGGGAGTTGATTTTAGAAATGGCGCTAAGCAACAATTCGTTATGCTCGCAAAAACCGATAAGGGCTATGCAAATATTAATAGCTACCTCTCCTCATTTTTACATAATCCGACCCTTAAATTTCCAGATTCCGCAGCCCTACTAGAAGATGTTTATGTCATTTATCCTTATAAAGACCATTCCAACAGAACACTTCAAGACCATGAATTTCTAGGCATAAAACCCGAAGACCTTAACAGGTTAAAATTCTCCAAATGGCATCGTCTGCGCCACAAATTGGTTATTCTACAAACGGTTAGTTTTAATTCAAAAAAAGATTTCAATATACATCGCTTATTAAGAGCAATAGACAATAATACCCTATTAAGCAAACTTTCAAAAAATGAACAAGGCGCTCCTACAGATTGCATGCTTCCTTATGACAAACTTTGCGATATGTATCGGAGTGCACCTGAACTCATTCAAAACACAAAAAAGCTCTTAAAATCTTGCACACTTAACTTTGATTATTCTAGAGAAACACCTCAGAATCAAAAATCGTATACCCATAGCGAAATTGAAGACTATAACCTTTTAAAACAACTCACTTATGACGGCATACTATACCGTTATAAACAGCCCAATGAGACTGTTTATAAGCGCATAAAAAAAGAGCTTAAAATTATTAAAGAAAAAGGTTTTGTTTCGTATTTTCTTATCAACTGGTGCATTTTAGAATATGCCCGAAAAAAAGGCTATTATTATGTAGGCCGTGGCAGTGGCGCCAATAGTATTGTTGCGTATTTGCTACGTATTACCGATGTAGATCCTATAGAGCTTGATCTTTATTTTGAGCGCTTTATCAATTTATTTAGAAAAAATCCTCCTGATTTTGATATCGATTTTTCATGGACTGACCGCAACGATATCACAACTTTTATTTTCAAAAATTTCAGAAACGTCGCCTTATTAGCTGTTTATAATACCTTTCAATTTAAAGCATCTGTACGCGAATTAGGTAAAGTTTTTGGCTTACCCAAGGGAGAAATAGATTTGCTTATTAGAGGGCGCTATAATTATAGTAACCTCGATAAATTATCACAACTTGTATTAACCTACAGCAAGTACATTCAAGGTTTTCCTAATTATTTAGGAATTCATGCTAGTGGCATTATTATTTCTGAACAACCTATTCATCACTACACAGCAACCTTCATGCCTCCTAAAGGCTACGCAACTACACAATTTGACATGGTTACTGCAGAAAATATTGGGCTCTATAAATTTGACATTTTAAGCCAACGCGGACTCGGTAAGATTAAAGATGCTATTGCTATTGTAGCCGAGAATTACCCCAAACACCCCCCTATAGATATTCATAATATTAAACGATTAAAATCTGATGAGCGCATCAAAGATATTTTGCAAAATGCCAAGGCTATTGGTTGTTTTTATGTAGAATCTCCTGCCATGCGCATGCTACTTAAAAAACTGCAAGTTGACAACTATTTGGATTTGGTAACCGCTAGCTCAATTATACGACCAGGCGTTTCTAAATCTGGAATGATGCGCGAATATATTTTGCGCTATCGCTACCCCGAAAAACGCCAAGACGCCCATCCGATATTATTAGAGATAATGCCTGAGACTTACGGTGTCATGGTCTACCAAGAAGATGTGATTAAAGTGGCCCATTATTTTGGAGGACTTACGTTTGGAGAAGCAGATTGCTTACGTCGTGGAATGTCTGGAAAACATCGTTCTCGTGATGAATTTCTTTCGGTTAAAGCACAATTTTTTAACAACTGCAAAACGCAGGATAAATCCAAAATTCTTACTACTGAGATTTGGCGACAAATAGAAAGTTTTGCTGGCTATGCCTTTGCCAAAGGACATTCTGCATCTTACGCAGTAGAAAGCTACCAAAGCCTCTTTTTAAAAGCCTATTATCCTTTAGAATATATGGTAGCCACCATCAATAACTTTGGCGGTTTTTATCGTACCGAAATCTACATCCACGAAGCTCGCATGCACGGTGCCAACATTCAAGCACCCTGTATTAATATAAGTTCTGATCTTACTATCATCAAAGGAAGAACAATTTACCTTGGATTTAATTTACTGCATGCTTTAGAACGTAATACTAGAACACAACTTTTAGAGGATCGCAAAGCACATGGACATTTCAAAAGTTTAGATGATTTTATAAATCGTGTACCAATTTCTATAGATCAACTTAGTATTCTTATAAAAATTAATGCGTTTAGATTTACGGGTAGCTATAAACGAAAACTCCTCTGGGAGGCCCATTTAAAAATTAGTAAAGTGCATATTGAAACACATGCTAATACCTTATTTCATACTGAAAAAATAAACTACAAGACACCCCAACTACCTGTCAACATTCTAGAAAATGCTTTTGACGAAATAGAGCTTTTAGGCTTCCCACTTTGCAATCCCTTTAAACTCTTATCACAACCTCTAAAATCGGTGTTTAAAGCTCTAAATCTACCACAATATGTTGGCAAAATCATCACTATTGAAGGCTACTTAGTAAGCACTAAAACTACACGTACTAAAAACAATACATTAATGCAATTTGGCACGTTTATAGACAGCGATGGTCATTTTATAGACACCATTCATTTTCCGAAAATTGCACAAAAATTTCCGTTTAGAGGTCAGGGTATTTATACGATTACCGGGACAGTTTTAGAAGATTTTGACTGTATTATTATTGAAGTTACCGCTATGCAACGTCTTGCAATTATTGAAGACCCTCGTTATAGCCAAAACAACCACACTATAGCCATATAAGCATGCAAAACAGAACAATCGTACATATGGATCTGGATACTTTTTTTGTGTCTTGCGAGCGTTTACAAGACCGCCGTCTTATTGGAAAACCTGTGCTTATCGGAGGAACATCCGACCGTGGTGTAGTTGCATCCTGTAGTTATGAAGCTCGCAAATTTGGTATACATTCTGCGATGCCAATACGCATGGCTAAACAATTATGCCCTGAAGCTATAGTAATCCGTGGTAATTCAGAAATTTACACACAGTTTTCTCAAGATGTTACGGCAATTATTAAAGACACTGTTCCGCTTTATGAAAAAGCCTCTATAGATGAGTTCTATATAGATCTTACTGGTATGGATAAATTTTTTGGCTGTCATAAACTGGCGAGCGAATTGCGTCAACGCATCATGAAAGAAACACATTTACCCATTTCATTTGGACTTTCTATAAATAAAACGGTATCAAAAATAGCTACTGGAGAAGCTAAGCCCAATAACAACATTCATATTGTAAAAGGTAATGAAAAACCTTTTTTGGCTCCACTATCCATCCGAAAAATTCCTATGGTTGGTGAAGCAACTTACAAATCATTATGTGATCTTGGAGTAAAACAAATAAAAACCGTACAAGATATGCCTATGCAACTCATGCATCGTGTTTTGGGTAAAAATGGACTAAGTATTTGGAAAAAAGCCAATGGTATAGACAATAGTCCTGTAATACAATACCGTGAGCGTAAATCTATTTCTACAGAAAGAACATTTGATACAGATACAACAGACATTACAAAACTCAAAAGCATCCTTATTGCAATGACAGAGCAGCTAGCTTACCAATTACGTCGCGGTCATAAACTTACGGCTTGTATTACGTTTAAAATTAGGTATTCCGATTTTCAAACCTATACACAGCAAAAACGCATTCCTTATAGCGCTATGGATCAAACTATTATCCCAGTAGTTATAGATTTGTTTAAAACACTCTATCATCGCCGCTTATTGGTACGTCTTATAGGTGTCAAATTTAGTCATTTGGTAGAAGGTGGTCATCAAATCAATTTATTTGATGACCATGAAAAACATCTCAACCTTAGTATTGCCATTGATAAAATGCGTGAACGCTATGGTGATAGAGCTGTAATTAATGCCGCTGGTATGCAAGTCAAAAACATTAGTCGAAAAAACCCATTTAACGGTGAACCGCCACCGCTTTTAGCCAATAGACGTCGTTAGACACCAAAAATTCTATGCCTTACGTCGTATGTCTATGATAAATATTACATGTGTTTCCAAAACTTTACCGTTAATAATTTTAACAAAAAACACAGGGCAAACTCATACTTTGCCCCCTAAAATTTCAACTAGATAGTTGTTGTCGTAAGCAGCTTTGAGTCTTTTTCCTTTAAGCCCTTGCCTTGTTTGTTTATCTTGTCTGAG
>JABSPM010000089.1 GCA_013215095.1 Flavobacteriaceae bacterium
ATTTATTTTATGGATGAGCCCTTTCAAGGTGTTGATGCTACTACCGAAATAGCAATTGTTAATATTCTTAAAGCACTTAGAAAATCGGGTAAAACCGTTGTCGTTGTGCATCATGATTTACAAACTGTGCCGGAGTATTTTGATTGGGTTACCTTCCTTAATGTTAAAAAAATTGCGACCGGACCTGTTAAAGATATTTTTAATGATGACAACCTTACTAAAACCTATGGTATTAATTATAAAGTAAGCATTCAAGAATAATGGATATAGCATCGTACCTTTCACTATTATATAATGATTATACGCTTCGCACCATTACGCTTGGCACAGCCATATTGGGTAGTGTTACTGGTATGCTTGGAAGCTTTGCCGTTTTGAGAAAGCAAAGTCTTTTGGGTGATGCCATCTCACATGCTGCACTACCAGGTATCGCAATAGCCTTTCTTATTACTGGTTCTAAAGACAGCAATATACTTTTATTAGGTGCGTTAATAAGCGGTCTAATTGGTACATTTTGGATTAGAGGCATTATTACTAAAACCCATTTAAAATCAGATACTGCTTTAGGACTGATACTCTCACTATTTTTTGGATTTGGCATGTTATTGCTCACATTTATTCAAAAGCAACCCAATGCCAATCAAGCAGGTTTAGAGAAATATTTGTTTGGACAAGCTGCTACTTTAGTAGAAGCTGATATATGGCTTATGGCTGGCATCACTGGTATTTGTCTTTTTGTATTATTTCTGTTCTGGAAAGAATTTAAGATGCTATTATTTGACTCAGACTACACTAAAACTTTAGGGTTTAATACAAAAGCTATAGACATACTCATCACAACTTTTATTGTCTTAGCTATTGTATTGGGGCTTCAAACTGTAGGAGTTGTTCTTATGAGCGCAATGCTCTTAGCTCCTGCTGCTGCGGCAAGACAGTGGACAAACAGCCTTGGTGTTATGGTATTTTTGGCGGCGCTATTTGGTGCGTTTTCTGGTGTATTGGGCACTGCTATTAGTGCTGGGTACAATAATTTATCTACTGGACCCGTGATTGTTTTGGTCGCTGCTGTAATTGTGGTATTATCTTTTGTGTTTTCTCCAAACAGAGGTTTACTTTTTAAACAAATTCGTCTTATTAAAAACCGTCGTGATTTACAGCTACACAAAACACTTGCATTTATGTATCGCATTGCAGAAACCCATGACAACATATCGCATCCTCACACCATTAAAATTTTGAATAATTTTCAAGGATACACCAGAGGAACTTTACAAAAGCTGGTAGAAAAAAATTATGTTGTATTGCATGGTAATATGTGGAGTTTAACTAGCGAAGGCTTTAAAAGAGCTCAAAATTTATACAATCAACAATCCGATAGAAATGAATAGTGCACAAATAGAAATACAATTAATTGCCAGTTTAGTAGCTATTGCTTGTGCGATACCTGGTACATTTTTGGTTCTACGAAAAATGGCTATGATTAGTGATGCCATCAGTCATTCTATTTTACCGGGCATTGTTATTGGTTTTTTTATAACACATAACCTCAATGCACCATTACTTATTATTTTGGCCACCCTAACAGGTATTATCACCGTTGTTTTGGTTGAATATATTCAAAAAACAGGACTTGTCAAAGAAGATACTGCTATTGGTCTTGTGTTTCCTGCCCTTTTTAGCATTGGGGTAATAATGATTGCTAAAAATGCCAATGACATCCATTTGGATGTAGATGCAGTACTTTTAGGAGAATTGGCTTTTGCGCCTTTTGACCGATTTAGTATTAACGGCAGAGATTTTGGGCCAAAATCCCTTTGGATTATAGGGTCAATTTTACTAGGGATATTAATTTTACTCTTTGCATTTTTTAAAGAGCTTAAGCTCAGTACTTTTGATAAAGGACTCGCAGCCTCTTTAGGTTTTTCACCTGCCATTTTACACTACGGTCTTATGTCTGTTTCTTCAATCACCACGGTTGGTGCATTTGATGCCGTGGGCGCAATTTTGGTTGTCGCTTTAATGATTGCACCAGCAGCAGCAGCCTACCTTATCACAAATGATCTTAAAAAAATGCTTCTTCTCGCTACAGGGTTTGGTGTGCTTAGCGCTATTTCTGGCTATTGGCTTGCACATATATTAGATGCTTCTATTGCTGGCTCCATTACTACCATGCTTGGTTTGTTGTTTTTAGTGGTCTATTTGTTTGCTCCCAACAGAGGTGTTATTGCCGTGATTTACAGAGAAAAACAACAACGTACAGAAGTTTCTCTTCTCACATTTTTACTGCATCTTAAAAATCATACCGAAAAAAATGAACGACATGTTAATCACTTACAAGAACATATTAATTGGCAAAAGGTTCGTGCCAAAAATGTCTTGAATCTCGCTTTAAAAAATAACATGATTTTTATAGAGCATGATATTGTATCTTTAACGAAAAAAGGCAATGAATTTTCATCAAAAGCCATTGACTATATCATTACCAATGAAGATGGACAAATTGAAGATATGAAAGATGATTTCTTTTTGTTTAGAGGTTAACTTAGTACTATGTGTGTCTTAAACTAGCAGTACCGATTCTTTTTTAAAACTACTCAAAAGTTTTTCGTATATAATTCATAGCTTGTAATTGACTTTACTAGCTCAGGTTAGCTGATTTACGATTTCTGTAATTTTGTCTTGTAAAATCTTTACATCTTTGAATACTTTCATAGCTACCCTATCTTTAATCCATTGCCATACCTTCTCAACAGGATTTAACTCAGGCGCGTATGGTGGTATTTTTATGAGTTTGATTTTGCTTGGGATTTTGATATTTATACCAGTTCTTCTGTTAAATTACATATTAGAAAAATGATGATTTTTTATCTAACACAAAAAAGCGCATTTTAATTGAGTAATTTATTGGTATAGAAGGTGTTAGACAGGTATGGAAGCCTGCGTTATCTATGATGATGCTTTCGATAATGACTATATAACGTCTTATATTTTAATACAATTCCAGAATGACTTTCAACCCAATTTAAAAGTTTTACATAACTTGTTATTTCTGTTGATGTATTGGAAAGTTGTTCTGATATAGCTTGTTTTATCGCTTTAGGTATAACTTTCTTTTGAGAGCCCCTACTTTTTATTTTCAAGTAAGAATCTATACCTTTTTGCGCATACAACTTAGGCCAGTTGTATAGTTGCGTTCACGTTTGAATTTTTCAGCATTTTGATAGTTGTAAATGACCTTACCTTGACTAATTAATAATAACGCTTTTACCCTTTGATAATCAAGAAATTTAGTCGGTTTATTAATCAGGGATTTTAACTCAGATTCACTTTATTTAATGTCTATGTCTATTTGTTTTGCTATTATCAAATACACAAATTTTTGAGTAAATTAATAAACAAAGCGGTAAAACTATAAAACTTTTGTTTTGCAAGTAATGGATTTCTTTAGTATATTTGTTGTAAGAATTTGTTGTTATGAAAAAAAAGTTTAGATGTGATTGTCCAATAACTACGGCAATAGACGTGATAGGCGATAAGTGGACATTAGTTCTCATCAAGCAGATGTTGTTAGAAGGCAAGGAAACGTTTAAAGACTTTACCGATAGTAAAGAAGCTATAGCGACTAACATACTAACGTCGAGAATGAAAAATTTAATACGATTGAATCTGGTATCAAAACGTAAGCTTCCTGCTAACAAAAAGTCAGTGTATTATCATTTGACAGAAAAAGGGCTTTCTATGGCACCAATAATAATCGAATTGGCACTTTGGGCTGATGAAATACTTAAACCTTTAAATAATTCAATGCTTGAGCCAAAGAAGATGGGCTTAAACCAATTAAATAAAGAGGAGTATATAAGTAACTTAGTTCAAAATTATAAACGAAAACTACCTAAAATCGAGTAGGGGGTTATATTAAAGTGACCCTAAACACAGCGTTCTTACAACACCATGTAACGCATGTTTCGTAATGCTACATTACGAAATCACATGTTATACGAAATGAATAAACGTCGTATTCCATACAATAACTAGGTCTGGAGTAGTTGTTTTTAATCCTTTGTAATATTTGGTTTTCATGCATGTACGCAACTTCTCGAAAGGCATAAAGACGCCATAAGTCTATGTGAAATTAGTGCTTACCAATCACGTTTGGAGAAGATGCTTTTTTTTAGAGATCTCTTCGACTGTTATACCATTTTCCATTTGAAAGTACCGAAAAAGAAGATAATTTTTTCTTTATTAACTTAGAACATGAAGGCATAGCTTAGCTACGGTTTTTTTATTCTGAAAGAGAAAGGAGAAAAGGGCTTTGTATTCAAAGCGTTTAAATGAAAAAGGGTATTATGTGGGTTTAAGCAAAGAAGCACTTCTCAATGAGAAGTGCTTCTTTATTTGATAAAGTTTAATCTAATGCTTATGCATGACCTTCTTTAGAAATTGTTGCAGGTTCAATAGAACTGTCATGCGCATTGTGATACTCTTCTAATAAGCTCATTGTCGCATTTAATAAGTCTTTAGTTTCAAGTAATAAACTGAAATAAAGCGTTGTGTTTTTTGGGCTAGATTCCTCATCTCTCGTGCGTTGTACTTGCTTTTCGATCTTTTCTTTCACTAAGTCATAAACTTCTTTTTTACGACCTAAGATAGACCCAATTTTCTCAAATGAACGCGAGTTAAACGCTTCCATAGTTTCGGTAAATAAGGCTTCAATCTTATTATCTACTGCTTTTAGCTCCTTTATTTGGCTAAACTTAAGCTTTTGATGATTGTTGTTGATGTGTTTATGACTTGCTTTAGAAATGTATGCCAAAGATTCTGTCATATCTTGGAGGTAACCTAAGATATTTATATAGAAACTACTTGCTCTAAGACTTGTTTCATCTAGATTTTTAATAAAGTAGAAAATATTATCACGAAGATTATCAACCTCAGTAGATAATTTATCAATCTGTTTCTTGTTCTTTTTAAGAAGTGCTAAATCTTGTTTAGATAAACCTTTAATAGCATTGGTATAAATGCGGTTACCACGCTTAATAACATTTGCTATATTATCGGCACTTTCTTGGATAACACCTTGTACAGATCTGCTTCCAGTTTCTTTAAGTGCATCCTCATCAGCAGCATTTTTCGATTTGTTTTTATGAGCCGTGTAATTTCTATATAATAGGAATACGGTAACCAATAATAAGATTGGTGTCATTACACTTGGATTCCAATTGATTAGAAATACAACGATACCCGAGGCAATAAATGCACCAAGTGCAGTACCAAACCATCCACCAATGACATTTAATACTCCTGCTACTCTATATACAGCACTTTCTCTTCCCCAAGCGCGATCTGCAAACGAGGTACCCATAGCAACCATAAAGGTTACATAAGTCGTAGATAGCGGCAATTTCATTGATGTTGCTATTGCAATTAATACACCAGCTACCATTAAGTTTACAGAAGCTCTAATCATATCAAATGCTGGAGCATCAATACTTTGGTCTTTTGTAGTTAATGCTACCGTATCTGGTTTAACAAAACTATTGTTAATGGTTGATTGCGCTTGCTTTGGGATAATAAAACTTACAGCGTTAGACAACCAAGAAACACCTTTTACAACACCTCTAGATATGGCATTTGGCTCAAATTTTTCGTGTGTATCTCCTTGGCGAGATAAGCTCAATTCTGTTTCTGCTACAGTTTTTGCTTTTTTAGAAAACCATAAGGTTACCACCATGATACCACCAGCTAAGAATAACAATAAAGGTTCTGCGGGTACTTTTTTATCTAAAACCTCCATAGAGAAACTTCCTGGTTCTACACCAGAAGCTATCCATGCCTCATAAGAATGGTATGCTGCCATTGGAACACCTATAAAGTTTACTAAGTCATTTCCAGAGAACGCAAGGGCTAATCCAAAGGTTCCAACAGCAATAACGACTAATAAGATTGTTTTTTTTGTAACTGCTTGGAAGATATATGATACCGCAAGCCATAGAGCAAAACTTCCTAAGATGATATAAACCTCATTACCTTCCAAGATACCTTTTAAATCTTTGTAATACGGTGTTCCTTTTAAACCTTTTAAGAAAATAAAGTAAGTAATTGCTGTTAAGCAGATAGCACCAAAAATAGTACCAAAATTTTTGATTTTTTTCTCATATTGAAATGTAAATATCAATCTCGATACCCATTGTACCAAAGCACCAATGGTAAAGGCAATAAATACAGACATCACGATACCACTAATAATTGTAATGGCTTTTTCTGTGTTGATATAGTTCCCAAGATCTGCTATAGTATGAGCATCAGAAGCAGAAATTTTCATTAAGGACATAATTACTGCTGCTCCCAATAAGTTAAATACGATAGATACGGTTGTAGAAGTCGGTAAACCTAAAGTGTTAAAGAAGTCGAGCAGTAGAATATCTGTTATCATTACGGCCATAAATATGTACATAATATCTTGAAAGCTGAACATGGCAGGTACAAAAATACCTTTACGGGCAACCTCCATCATTCCACTAGAAAACACGGCGCCTATGAAAATTCCTAAACTGGCAACAATCATTATAGTTCGTAAAGAAATAGCTTTAGAACCGATGGCAGAGTTTAAGAAATTGATAGCATCATTACTAACACCAACCACGATGTCGGCTACAGCCAAAACCGTAATTGCAATCAGCATAAATAAATATATATTATCCATAATAGTAGAGTATTAATTTTGCAAATATTATAACATAGTAAACAATTGATGTTACCTTAATGTTATGTTTTAAAAATGTATATCAAATTGTAATCGGTACATCAATTGACCATTGCTTCCAGCAACATCTAAATAACTGATGTCCGTTTGTACTTTTAAGGCATGACCAGATATGTATTTAGATAATCCCAAAGTATATTGGTTTTCAGGTTCTTTGCCTGTGATGTTTTTGTCTAATTCTACAGTGGTGTATCTCCCAGAAACTTCCCAGTTATTTTTGAATAAATAACCCCCTTGTAAGTTTAGACCGCTTCCTATTTGAACTACAGCACCAGTTTCGTTGCCTTCAGCGTCTTTAGCAATTGGATCTTCAGCATCTCTGTCTGCATATTCTGCCATTAAAGAAAAGCCTTGGTACTTAAACATGGCATCAATAAATAAGGTGCTGATGTTGGTTTCATATAAGCCATCATCAGTAACCATATAAGAACCTTGGTTGCTTCTGTTTTTTACTGCGTTGTGGTTGAAATCATAACTCACTCCAAGTGCGAATTTTGGTTTTTCTTCTCGGTTCAAATCGGAACCTTTATAATCACCTTTTCCAGCAAATTTTCCAAAAGGGAGTAATTCAATTCGACCTGTATATTGATAACCTCCAAGATTTCCAGAGGTAATATTTCTACCTTCACCTTGTGCAATAGATAATATTTCTTTAACCACAAAGTTACTTCCCAGTTTATGGTAGTGTCTTAATTGAATACAAAAATCGCGGTCAATGTTAAAATAACTATTTACTAAAGAACGGTCTACTTGTTGCATGTTTGCAGAAGATACAACACGCTCTCTGTTTCCTGGGAGTTTTGTTTGCCCAAACCAAAGTTCGAAATTTTTGTAAAAATTCCATTTCATCACAGCATCCAAAATATAACGCGGAGCATTACTGGTATATTCGGAAGCCCCAGAGATATCTCTATTAGATAGTCCCAATTCAATTTTATATTTTAATCTAGGTGTTAATGCAAAGCCGTCAAACTTTAGACGAGCACGTCTAACTAAGTAGCTAGTTTCATTGGCTGCGCCTTCTTGCCAAGTTGAAGCCCCAAGAAATTGCATTCTTGTACCTATTTTCATGGTCCAAGTGCTATCTTGACCGACAAGGTTGAATAAACCTTTTCCAAATTTGGGAGTTTTAACCTCTTGAGCGTTTACAATACTTAGTGCAAATAGCACGAAGCAAAGTGTAGAAAGTTTTAATTTCATCAGTATGTTATTAGTTTTTGTCTGGCGCAAAAGTCGAATTCTAATGTTAAGTTAATGTTTCCTTAATATTAATATTTAAACAAAAAACTGCCTTGGCTAAAGGTAGTTGTCAGAAGAATTCGACTTTTGCGCCAGACAAAAACTAATATTTACTCTAGCGTATAATCCGTTATTAGGATTAATCAATTTTTAATCTGAAACCTTTAGAATGGCTTGAAAATTCTGGGGCATACATACTCTGAATGGTTGTGATGCCATTAGAAAAATTGCCGCTATTATTGGCTCTCAAATCATGTTCAAAACGATATGTGCCTTTCGGTAGTTTATCAAAAA
>JABSPM010000009.1 GCA_013215095.1 Flavobacteriaceae bacterium
CAAAAAAGAAATGAGTAGCAACATCTTTAGTAGCTTGATAGTACCCTATATTATCTTGCCATTTATACTTTGAAAGTACGTCAATAGGCTCTAAACCAGAGGCACGTAAATCTTTTAAATGGACAAACTCCATGTCATTTTTTGAAATAATTTCTATATGAACTGTAATAAGGTCACCTATTTTTACTTTATAGTTTGGAGTAATAGGAATTAGCTTTTCACCATCACTATTCGTTTTTTTGACAAAGAGTGACTTTTTAATAGATAATGGAGTATTTTCGGAAGAAGTAATTTTATCTAAATCCTCAAAATACTGCCAATACACCCCACCAAAACCAGTAATATCGCTTTTATTTTGAAGTTTAACGGATGCTATTTTGGAACTGATTTCTTCCTTTTTCCAGTTCACTTTCATATAGCCTGTTCCTGCTTCTTTTCTAATAGGGTCTAGCTTTTTGGTCTTTATGTTTTCATTGCCAATGGTAATCAAAGTGTTGTCAGCAACGCTTAACCAATTATTGCCATGCGTCAGTAAAGCATAAATGGCTTCTGTTGTAGCCTTAGTTGAACCCCATTTATTTGCCTGTTTATTTTTTAACAACCATTGTTTCAACTTATCTACTTTTTCGATGTCCTGTGAAACTTCAGTAAATGCTTCTATTAGCAAAGCCTGTGTTTCAATATTTGATTTATACCAGTACCAACTATTTACATTCTCTTTCCAATACCACCCATTTTCATTACTTTGTACCGCTTGCTCTTCTAAGGCATCAACGATGTTTTTAGCTTCCTGTTCAAATCCATTTCTTACCAGAATAAGAGCAATCATCCCTTTGTTATATAGCGATTGAGTTAACCAAGAGGATTTGCATTTTTCAAAAAATAAGTTGACTATTTTGTTGGTTTTTTCGGACAGGGGATGGTTTTTCAAGAAAAAACTCCTAGCGTATAAATAATGAATAGTATTGTGGTTAAGGCTTATGTCGGTAGAATCTTTTTGGTGCTTCAATCTGTTTTTGTAATTACCTACAAACTCAGTATCTAAATAAGTGATTGCTTTTTTCAAAAGCGGTTTTAGTTTATAATCATTCTCACTTTGAACATTGAGTTTTTGCAAATGACCAATTCCTGCAACAATATGTCTTGTTATAAATGTATTCTCCCTTCCTCCAGCAAACCAAGGAAATCCTCCTGAGGGTAATTGCAACTGCTTTAGTTTGGCTACAGCTTGTAGTTGTCCTTCTTGTACTTTTTGCGAATCAAATAATTCAGCTAGTCTAGCTTTATTTTCTTGATCACTTTTTAGATCTCTAACCCATGGAGATTCAGAAACAAGAACAGATTTTAAAGATTCATTTGTCTCAAGAGATGATTCTAATTGTCCGTTTGCTTTCCAACTTTTAAATACATCCTCTACTTGAGGATTCTTAACAAGAATATCCTCAGCCAAAGCGTTGGCATAAAATCTTGAGAACGTTTGTTCCGCACACTCATAAGGAAATTCAATAAGATAAGGTAATGATTTTATAGCCAACCAAGCAGGATTAGATGTATATTCTAATATAAAGGAATGATTCTTCAAACTAGCTGAAGTCGATGTTTTTAATTTTTCAAATACAACTTCTTTTACCGTTCCCTTTGGCAACCACAATGGCTTAGCTTCTGTAACCAAAGTTCTATTGGATAGTACGGGCAATATATTGGCTTCTCCATCACTATGGCTTCCCGACTTTGCAAGAATTTTATACTCGATGGCAGGAATGCCTTCAGGGATTTGCAACTTCCATGTCACCGAAGTATTTCCTTTTGAGGGAATTGTAAAATTTTGATTGGATTTTAATGGGATAATTGAGACGGAAATAGGTTCTGATGTTACACCATTAAACAATTGTAATAATGCTGTGCCTGATGCTGTTTCATTAGTAAGGTTGCTGATTTTAGCACTTAAATAAATCGTGTCTTTTTCTCTCAAAAATCGTGGCGGATTGGAAATTACGTTAATATCTTTCTGCGTAACTGCCGTTTTTTCTAATGCACCGACTTCAACTGATTTATTGTGAGCCAGTAACATGAACCTCCATTTTGTTAAGGCTTGAGGGGAATCGAAACTAAAAATTACTTCCCCTTTTTTATTGGTCTTTAAGTGTGGAAAGAAAAAGGCTGTCTCTTTCAAGTCGCTTCTTACTTCTACTTGCGTAACTGATTTCAATCCTTTTTTTGTAGTGATGATAACAACACCATTCTTTGCTCTTGCTCCATATAATGCGGTTGCACTAGTGCCTTTCAATACAGAGATATCCTCAATATCATTAGAAGCAAGTTGCGTCCCTGCTGAATCCATTGGAACACCATCAATGATAAATAGGGTTTGTTTATTGTTTGCAATACTGCTATATCCACGAATGACTATTTGACTCCCTGCTTCTGAAACGCCAGCAGTTGATGTGATATTAACTCCAGTTACTTTGCCTGATAATTTTCTAGTAATATCTTCAGAAACATCTTCAGCAGTTACATAAGCAACCGAATATCCTAACGCTTTTTTCTCCTTTTTGATTCCCATAGCCGTCACAACTACTTCATCTAAGTGAGCAGAATCTTCTTCTAAAGCTACATTATATGTGCCAGATTTTGTTACAAATGTGGATATATTACTGAATCCTATGTAGCTGAAAACCAGCTCGGAACCAATTGGTGCATTAATGGAGTAGAACCCATCAAAGTCAGTAGTTGTTCCTGTGGACGTTTCTTTTACAATGACATTGACACCCGGAAGTGGCAATCCGCTCTCATCAGTTATAATTCCAGTAATATTACCTTCTACATAATTTGGATTTTTCTTTTTGGTAGCCAATGATGACAGGTATAACTTATTGTCATAACCAATCCCTCCAAAATCAAAGCCAAACCATTTCAATTTGTGATAGTTCTTTAAAAACGAAAAGATAGGACTGCTTTTAGGATAATTAAAGAGGTCAAATGTAGTTGTTCCAAAAAAGTTGTCACTTTGAACTCTTGGGGCATAGGAGTAATTATAGGTGTCAAAGCTAATATCCGTTTTCCAATTATGCTCTTTGAATTGATCAAGCGAAGTATCATACATAGAGGCTAATACTTCAGCTTCGGCATTTTTAGTATTGGCATCCGTGATTTTGAAACTCCACGTTTCCTTTTGATCAGGGACTAATTTATTTCTAAAACTTAATGTTTCAATCTGTAACTCATTATCAACTTCTGGAAAGTTTACAGAAAACTGATCACTATAGAGGCTATTGTATTTCACAAAAAACACATTGAAATCCAGTTTGTTTTTGTAGGACTTCTTAACAGGGATTTTTAGAAGTGAACGTCCATTTTTAATAGTCACCATCTCTTTCAATACAGACTTCCCGTTATAGAAAGCTTCAATATTAACATTAAGCGTCTCGCAAGATGTCTTTAATTGAACAGCTACAAAGCCATCAACTTTAAAATTAGAATTGGAAATTTTATATGTGAAAAGTTTATTGTCAGGTAGTTTTTGATCTCTCGGTTGAAATACTTCAAACTGTTTTTTAACGGAAATTGTGTCTTTAAAAATATCTACCGCTTTAGCTTCTAGAATGTACATTCCTGATTCCCAGTTGGAAATATCTTTTAATTCTACTGCTGTAGCCTCAGTAATGTTTTTCTTTTTAGAAAATATGAGTCTCCCTTTTTTCCAATATCTTTTTAAATCGGTACTATCGTATGCTTCGTGAGGAAATAATTTGGTAAACTTTTCTTTGGATAGATATGGTAATTCTACAACTTTCCAAGGTTTTTTACGAAGTACACGTTCAGAGCTTTGTAATTTATAAATAGAAAAAGACATCTGTGCTGATATAGGTTGATCGTTAAGGTTTTTGGTTTCAAAGGTTACTTTTTGTGGTTTGGTTCCATCCCAAGTATTAGAAGTGGTTACATCCAATTGTAGGTTATGAAAACCAAGTGTGATGGTTTTTGAAGCACTTCTGGTTTCGCCATTGGTATCGGTAACATCCGCTTTAATTGTATACAGGAATATAGGCTTCGTTGCTTTTTTGGTTAGCGAATCTGGTACTGCAATAAAATCTATTTCAAAAACGCCTTTACCGCTCGTAGTTGTATTTCCTGTTTTTATGATTTGTGAATTCCCACCATAGTAGCCATTTTTCCAGTTGGGCTGTAATTCTCTTGAAATAGAATAAGTTACTTTAGCATCAGAAATGGAACTTCCTAAAAATGCTTTTGCCAATCCTGAAACTTTTATACTGTCATTGAGTTTATAATTTTCAGTCACGACATCAAAAGTGACCTCAAATTTTGGACGTTTATATTCTTCTACAGAAAAATAGACTTCAGCAGACTCAAAATCATCAATTTTATCAAAATAGGTTTCATCATCAGATTCATAATCTTCATCCATTTCTATTGAGAATTCCCCTGTGAGTACATTGCTTGGGATTTTAAATTCTCCACTTACAGAGCCAAAATCGTTAGTCTTTAACCTAAATTCTTTAACTTCTTCATTGTTGACATCGTATATGGTAACGGATACATAAGTATTGGTAACAACTTTAGAAACTCCCTTTTTCTTTTCAACCAAAAGCCCCTTGAAATACATCGTCTGTCCCGGACGATAAATGCTCCTATCTAGATACAAGAACATTTTGGCTAAGCGTTCATCATCTTCATCGTCATTGTTATATAATCTTTGCAAATAGTAATTGTCATTGGTTAGTGTATCTCCTTGATAAGTAGCCATCAATCGAAGATCATTGTGGTACTTTTTATCTTTTTTTATTGAGCATTCGCCTTGAGCATTCGTTGTTCCATTACGATTGAATCCTTTTGAATTAGTGACAGAGATTGTAACATTTTTAACAGGAGTTCCATTTTCCCTGTCTAACATTTTTGTTGCTAAATACTTGTCTTTGTTGATACTTAACATAGAAAGGTTAGTTGCCGTGACAATGCTATGACTAAATACTTCATCAACTGATTGCGCTCTTTCTTTATTTGACGCCACGATTAGATAATGTCCTTTATCAAGCTTGGGAAAGTCAATTTCAGTAGTGTATTTATAATAATTCTTTTGAGTTTGGAGTTTGTAAAATCTGCTTACTGAAGGATTGTTCTTTTTAACAATTTCGAGTGCAACACTATCTCTTTTGTATGAATATAGGTTTTCAAATTGTTCAAATGGAATTTTATATACTGACATATATAGACTATCAACGCTTTTAAAAGTAACTTTTGCTAAAAAGGGTTTGTCTGGGATCACATAGCGTTCAGTTTGAATAGAAATAGTTTGTTCCTCAATTTTATTTTTCAGTATGGTGCATAAAAGTCCTCCATCAGAATTTGGATACTTTTCAAGAACACTATTACAAATTTCTAAAGCTTTGATTCGATAGTCTTTTAGTTCAGAGTCATTTTTAGCATTATGTTTTTTACTGGATTCAAAATAGAAACTAGCAATTTGATAAGCAATTGAAGCAAAAGTTTCGTGATTGCTGTAACGACCTGATAATTCTTTTAAAGCTTTTAAATAAAGTTCCTTTTTGTTTTCAATGGTGGCTTGCTTTTTTGAAAATTGTAATCGGTCGAGTACAACATCTATATATGCAATAGTATCCTTATCCTGATGAAATTGTTCCAAATTTTGGTAGAGTTTCAATACATTTCTATTGGATAGAATGCTATCTGTTGTATAGAAAGGTTCTTCTGTAAATTCATCTGTAGATTCAAAAACGATCGGATTGTTGATATAGAACTGTGCTTTAGGTTTCTTTACGTACCATTTATCTTGTGCATAAAATTCCAAAGCTCGGTGAACAAGAAAATCATATAAGGTTGGTCGGAAACGATGTGATGTTTTACTATCTGTTAAAATAGATTGGAAACCAAGAATAGACAGTTTCTTTAATTCTTTAGATTTTGATAGCGATTGTTCATAGTGGCGTGCAATCTGAATAATGAACGTATTTATGTCCCATTGTTCGAATGCATTAGAATCTAATGGAAAATCAATTTTTGAGCGCTTACGGATACTATAGCGATTTTGTTGTAAATATTGTGTAAGGAAACTTGCATATACCGATTTTAAAATTGTATTTGTTGGAAAAGCGGAAGTCTTAATAGTGGCTTCTAACTCATTAATTATTTTTCGCTTAGCGTCTTCGTGTAATAATAAAGCAAATTTAGATTTATAAATAAACCCTTTTACAATTTGGTCACTTTGATTTGAACGCTTGGCTTTTTTTAAAATTTTTTCTATGGTTTCATTTGCACTTTTGAATTTGCCTTCCAATTCTAATGTCTCAACTTCCTTCCATAGTTTTTCATATTTTTTTTGAGCAAAAGAAAATTGAATTCCTGAAATCAATATGATAAATAGTAATATTTTTTTCATGTTGGTTAATTTTCTGCTAAGAAATAAATGTGCTCTATAAAATAAAACTTATATTTAGTAAACATACCATTTTAATGAGTGATTGTGCTATTAAAAGCATTTTTTAGATATTGTCTTAGTCCAGTACCTAAAATTAAATGTTTTCTTTGATAACAAAATAATGATAAATATTCTAGGATTTACGCGTATTCCAAATAATTAGAGGGTATTGGTCTTGCTAGTTATATTACATCCAAAATATATACTTGAATTGAGAATAATTCCAGAATAGATGTAGTGCTATTGTTTTAAAAACACAAATATGATGATTTTGATAGGTGTAAAGGAAGCATTGTTATACACTATCCAATGCAATGCGATATGATGTATCCAAAATTCTTAAAAAGCAATTGTAAAGTAAAATATCTAAAAAAAACTATGCAGTTATATACTAACATTTAAACAAAAAAACTGCCTTGGCCAAAGGCAGTTGTCAGAAGAATTCATATAAATAGTTGACAAAAACTAATACAATATATAAATACTAAATGAAGAAGCTTATATAAACTTGATACAAATTTCTACATCTAGATTGATGTAATTGTAATCTAAGTATTAAGAAAATATTAATTGTAAACCTAGGTTATGGGGCAAAAAAAGGTTTGTAAGCTTTTTGATGCTTATAATTAATTTGTTTAAACTGTTGGTAAATAGGTGTATAAGGTTCTAATGTTATGATAACGTTAAGAAAATGTTTTTTTATTGTAAAAATTTTTTTAAATTTGTGTTATATAGCAATGATAAATGATTTTAGATATGAAGAAGTATATTATAGTAGTCGTTGTTTTATTTTCGTCATTTTCAGTTTTTGCACAACTAGAAGCTAAGGTAAAGTATGAAAATAAAGGTGATGTAGTTTTGGCAACTTATTTTTATGAAGATGGAACGATACAGCAGGAAGGAACTTTTAATAAAGACGGTCAACTTCATGGAACATGGACGAGTTATGATGTTAATGGTGCTAAATTAGCTGTAGGACATTATATGAATGGCATAAAAACTGGGAAATGGTTGTTCTGGGGAGATAAAGTTCTTAAGGAAGTTGATTTTGTGGACTCTCAAATAGCAAGTGTTGATGAATGGAAGCACAAGGCTAAGATCGCTTTAAAAGACAAATAAAAAAAGCTCCCAATTGGGAGCTTTTTTATTAGAATAACTACTATGTATTAAAATTTATAGGAGTAACCTAAAGAAAATGCTGTTCCAGGGTCTCTTAGTTTAAAAACTCGATCAGCAGCATTATACGATTCATAAGCGCTTTCTCTTTTTTGTCCTAAGATATTTGATACCTTAAAGTCAATTGAAGAGTTTTTATTTTCACCAAAACTTTTGTTAAGTGTAAAGTTAAAACTGTGGAATGGTTTTGTATATACATCAGGAATAATCCCAGTACCAACAACTTCAAGTGTTTTGCCTTGCACATTGTAGAATAGACCTGTTCTTAATCCTTTATCCTCGTTAGAATAGTCTAGGCCTACATTTACAAGTAAAGGTGATTGGCCTTGTAATTCACGTGTGTCATTAATAGTTTCTCCAACACGAGCTGCTAAAACTCTACTTTCATATTCATCGTCAGACATGTCCAAAACAGAATTCATAAGAGAAACATTAATATTGAGTTGAAGGTTGTCTAAGTTTTTTGCAAGCCATCCAAATTTTTGTCTTCCTTCTAGCTCTATACCATAAACTTTGGCATTACCTAGATTTGCAACGGTTAACTGTCTTGGGGCTGTTTTGAAGAATACAATTTCTATAGGGTCTTTAAAGCTTTTGTAAAAACCACTAATTGCTATCATTTGACCGCTTTCTCTAAACCACTCGTATCGCATATCGAAGTTATTGATATACGTAGGGGCAATAGGATCATATTCGCCATTATCTAAACCTCCGATAAATAACCTACCTGTAATAGGATCTGCAATTTGAGCAGTTGAAGCTTCTTTAAACGATGGTCTAGCGGTAGTGCGATAGTAAGATGACCTTAAATTCATGTCGTCATTTAGTGCGTAAATTAGGTTTGCAGACGGGAAAATATCGAGCACATCAATTGTCTTTTCGCTTTCTACAGGAACATTATCTTTAACACCAGAATAGTATAACTCAAATTGTTCTACTCGCACACCTAAGACTGCTTTGAAAGCTTCAGAGACATTAAATTCATTCGATACATATAGCGAAGCAATATGACCCTCTCCTTCATAAGAGTTGGCAGGGTCAAAAATACTGTTAGAGTCTAAAAAGGCACCTTCATCTGTTTCCGGGGTCCAAATGTTTTCAGTAGCTAAGATGTTGTTGGCGTCTCCATTTGCAATGATTTTTGCAGCATCTGTTGCTGCAAAAATGTAAGTGTCTGTGTTAAAATCTCTAAATTTATAAGTATAGCCCGCTCCAAATATTACTTTAGCTGACCGTTCAAATAGTTCATATTTTTTGTCAATATCAAATTTACTCACCCAGTTTTCTTCAGATAAATTTCTCCAAATTCTCGTCGGACTACCTACAGAACTTGGGTCAATGGTATAAACATCACCAACAACATCACTTTGTTGAATTCTTAATGGGGTAATTCTATGGTCTTTATCTAGTACTTGAGAGAATGAAGGCGAAAATGCCCATTTTAATTTCCATCCATTATCTTTTCCTAGTTGATGATTTCCATTAAATGCAAAACTTGTAATAGCACGTTGCGTGTAAGTTAAGGCGTCTTTAGTAGCGCTAATAGCTCCAGAGCCACCGCCACCTTCAAAAATTTCATCATCATAGGCACCAGCCGATGACTCACCATTTTGAATATGTAAGAAGGTGAATTTGTATTTAGATACTTCGGTCTTATAAGTAATACCAGCTAATGTGTTAAGTAATGTTTCTCTAATACCTTCGTTACCTTCAGTATTTCTATCACCTAAAAGTGCGTATGCAGACGTGTCATTTTCATCTTTAGTATAAGAGCCATCTATACGGTTTTCATAAAAGGTTGATTTGTTTTTATATGATACAGAGGCTTGATATCCCAATTTGTTATTGCCAATTTCATATTGGTTGCCAGCAGTAAAGCCAAAATTAAAATTAAGACCACTATTTTCTTGATCAGCTTTTAATTGTTTTTGAAAGCGGTTCGTTAATGTTGTAAGCAATACCCTGTTTTCAGAAGTAGCAGGAATAGGTTGATACCTGTGAATAGGGCGGTTTCTTAATCCGTCATCATAACCTAACATGTCAGTCGCACTACCTTCATAGGTTAAGAACTTATCATTAAAGTGCATGCTTAGGTTGTAATCGGCGCCAAGAGAAATAGAATACTCAGCCTTTGTTGGGAAATCTTTGGTTACGATATCTACAATACCTCCTGTAAAGTCAGCAGGATATTCGGCAGACGCAGATTTTAATATAATAACGTTATCAATTATATTCGTGGGGAAAATATCCATTGGAATCGTATTTCTATCTGGATCCAAACCAGGAATATCTAAACCATTTAAAATAGACTTTGTATAGCGGTCACCTAAACCGCGAACATATACATATTTTCCGCCTTGTACAGAAACGCCAGGGACGCTTTTTACTGCTCCAGCAATATTACCTGCTCCAGTCTTTTTAATGCTTTGAGCAGACAAACCATCGAGTAAAGTCACAGATTTTTTTTGAAAATTTAAAACTGCATTTTCAGTATTACGTTTGACCGAAGTGGTTATAACTACTGTTTCTAATGTATTTGCAGAAAGCGTAATATCGATGACAGTTTCTTTGTCTGAAGTAATAATAACATTGCTAATTTCTTGAGTATTATATCCTACATACGAAAACACCAATGTGTAAGTTCCAGGCTCTAAAAGCAATGAGTATTTACCATCAAAATCCGAAGTTGTACCTGTTGTGGTGCCTTTAACAATGACATTGGAAAAAGCCATGGGTTCAGCAAATTCACCATCCATTATTGTACCTGTTACAGTGCCTGATTGTGCAAAACTAAAGGTTAGAGTAAAGAGATAAACCAAACATAGTGTAAAGCATCTAGTTGTATTTTTCATTCTAATATTTTAAAAAGCAACAACTACCCGATGTTTAAAATCGAGCAGTTGCCACTGGTGTTTGTACTTGTGTTTTTAAACGTTTTAAAAGTGGTCAATCTAAATCGTTTTGTATTAGAACCCTAAGTTTCCAATTTGGTTAGCGTATGTCCAACTTAAGTTCGAAGTGTTAGCGCCAACAGTTTGAGAGCCTTGTGTAACGCCAGTTGCAAATGATGGAGCATCTGCTTCGAAAGTAGAGATGTCAGTTTCATTGTCTCCATTTTGTTCTTGGAAAATTGTCGCAATTGTTGCGTTATCAGGCAGAACAACTTCCCAGTTGCTAAACGTTAAGTTGCCATTAATATATGATTGAGCAACATCATTGTTATCGAGTTCAACATCAGAATCTGTTTTGAAACCGTAAGCATAAATGTTGTTGTTAGCACCAGTGGCAGATTTTCTGAAGTCTGCATATTCTCCCTTTGGTGTATCTTGGTTTCCAATTAAAGTTACATTTTCTAAAGTGTATGCACCAGTAGATGTTCCTTCAGGACCATCAATCTCTAAAGCGTGATCAGAAGCAGCTCCTAAAGCTACAACGGCATTAGAAATCGTCCCAGAGTAAGCTTGGTCTATGTCTAATCCGTCATCTCCTTGAGCAAATACCAATAGGTTAGTTGCGTTTACAGTTCCTCCAAAGAATTCTATGCCGTCATCAACATTTCCAACAACTTCTATATTATCTATAGTGGTACCAGAGCCACCCCCGCCAAGTGTCAGTCCATTAATTTCATTGCCCTCACCAATTAAAGCACCACCATGTCTTATAGAGACATATTGTAAGCTTCCTGAGTTATCATTAGGATTAGTGCCACCGTAAAGACCAAAAGTATCATCAGCAGGAATCCCTTCAATTTGCAATTCTGTTACATCACCAGAGAATGAACATGGGGCATTACCTAAGATTAATAAACCACCCCAAAGACCTCTGTCATTTTCATCTAAGTTTGTACCAGCTGTTTGACCAATAGTAATATTATCTTGAGTAGAGGTGAAAATAATAGGCTTTGAGGCCGTGCCAATAGCGTTAATTTTACCGTCACGTGCTACAATAAGAGCTGAGGCTAATGACCCTGTTCCCGGGTTAGATTTAATAATAGTTCCAGGCTCTATGGTTAATGTTACTCCTGCATCAACAACTACTTTTTGATTTAATTCATAAATTCGATCACTTGTCCAAGTGGTATTTGAACTGATGACTCCTGAAATTGTAACAACAGTATCTGTAGTTTCATCTCCGCCTTCCTCGGTAATAATTGTCGTTTCTTCAATGATAATAGGTGTGTCGTCGTCCTTAATGCATCCAGTGAAAATAATTGTTGATACTAGTGCGAGCGATAAAATTAATGTTTTCATTTTAGTTTTAATTTTAATAATAATTGATTCTTATCGTTTATCACCGCAAAGAACTATGATTTTAGCGGCGTAAACGTTAATTGATATTTATATAACTATTATTTAAATGTTATTTGTACGCCTCTTTTTTGAGTATTTTGGAAACAATTTTTTAACATTGAAATATGTATATTGCGTCTTTTATAATAGATATTATGAACTGGGAACAATTACTGTCTTTAAAAAGATTTGGCGATACTAATAAGAGATTAAGAAAAGAGCAAGATGATACGCGTCTTGGTTTTGAAGTCGATTATGATCGTATTATATTTTCTACAGAATTTAGGTCCTTACAAGATAAAACACAGGTTATTCCATTATCACAAACAGATTTTATACATACACGTTTAACACATAGTTTAGAAGTGAGTGTCGTGGGACGTTCTTTAGGGAGACAAGTTGGAAAAAAGGTCTTAGAGAAATACCCACATTTAAAAGAAGTTCATGGGTATCAGGCTAATGATTTTGGTGCTATTGTTGCTGCCGCTGCGTTGTCGCATGACATAGGTAATCCGCCTTTTGGGCACTCTGGAGAAAAAGCTATTGGAGCGTTTTTTAGCAATGGCGATGGTGTTAAGTTTAAACAAACGCTAACGGCTAAAGAATATCAAGATTTATGTGATTTTGAAGGCAATGCAAATGGGTTTAAAATACTAACGCAAACTTCAGAAGGAAAAGAAGGAGGCTTGCGATTGAGTTATGCTACACTTGGTGCTTTTATGAAGTACCCCAAAGCGTCTTTACCCAAAAAGCCAACAACTCATATTGCAGATAAGAAATATGGTTTTTTTCAATCAGATCAGTTAGCGTTTGAAGATGTGGCTAAAGAATTAGGTTTGTCAGCAGTGCAGTCCGATAACTATTATCGTCATCCTTTGGCCTACTTGGTTGAGGCAGCAGATGATATATGTTATACCATTATAGATTTTGAAGATGGAATTAATCTCGGCTTAATTCAAGAAGAATTTGCGTTGGAGTATTTGATCAATTTGGTTAGAGACTCTATTCATGTAGAGAAATATAACCAATTGAAAACAACTCAAGATAGGGTGAGTTATCTAAGAGCATTGGCTATTGGAGCATTAATTAATGATGCGGTGGCTATTTTTATGAAAAATGAAGAAGCCTTGCTCAATGGTACATTTCCTATGGCGTTATTGGATAAAAGTAAATACGAAGCTCAGATAAATGATATCCTTAAATTAAGTATGGAACAAATTTATCAATCTCATGAAGTTGTTGAAAAAGAATTGTCGGGTTTTGAGATTATAAATCATTTACTTAAAGTGTATATAAATGCCGTAAATTCGAATTATCATAATACCGCATCCAATTATGATAAATTGATATTGAAAACGCTACCAAAGCGAGAACATTTTGCAAGTGACCAACTTTATTTGAGGTTATTAGAGGTCTGCAATTATATAGCCTTGTTTTCAGATAGCAAAGCAGTTTTAACCTATAAAAAGTTAAAAGGGCTTCAAATCAATTAATCAAAATCGTTGTGCAATTTCTACGGACATAAGGAAGGATAGTCCTAAAGTTGTTGTGTTATTGTATGGCGTATAGCTTCGGCAGATAGGTTAATGCTGTGTTGTAGCACAGCAATAGAACCATGCTCTATAAATTCATCGGGGATGCCCAAAGTTGTAATGTTTGTGAGGTAATTATGTGCCGAGGCAAATTCTAAAATAGCGCTTCCCAATCCACCTCTTATAGTGCCATCTTCAATAGTGATAATCTGTTTGTAAGTTGTAAAAATCTTATGAAGCAAGGTGTCGTCTAAAGGTTTTAAAAATCGAAAGTCATAATGCGAAACATCAAGGTCTTTGATAGCTTCAGATACATTTTTGGCTATAGTTCCAATGCTAATGATAGCCATACGACTTCCTTTTTTGAGTTGAACTGCTTTACCAATACTAATGGTTTTAAAAGCTTGTTTCCAATCAATAGTTACACCACGGCCTCTTGGGTATCGGATGGCAATAGGACCATTTAACCTCAGTTGAGCGGTGTACATAATGTTGCGCAATTCTATTTCATTACGCGGAGCAAAAATGATGAGGTTGGGGATACATCTCAAATAGGCTAAGTCAAAAACACCATGATGCGTTGCCCCATCTTCTCCAACTAATCCAGCGCGGTCCAAACACAAAACAATAGGTAATTTTTGTAAAGCCACATCATGTATTACCTGATCGTAGGCGCGTTGCAAAAAGCTAGAATAAATATTACAAAATACAATTACGCCTTGTGTTGCCATTCCGGCAGCTAAAGTTACTGCATGTTGCTCTGCAATACCCACATCAATGGCACGTTCAGGAAAAGCATCCATCATAAATTTTAAGGAACTTCCAGTGGGCATAGCAGGTGTAATACCTACGATATTTTTATTTGTTGCAGCCAGTTCTACAAGAGTGTGTCCAAAAACATCTTGATATTTTGGGGGCTGAATCGTTTCGCTCTTTATGATTATGTCACCAGTTTTAGCATCAAATTTTCCTGGAGCATGGTATTTTACTTGGTCTTCTTCGGCTTGTCTTAAACCTTTGCCTTTGGTGGTAATTATATGTAAAAACTTAGGACCTTTTACCGATTTTAAACGCTTTAATTCAGAAACAAGTTGAGAAATATCATGACCATCAATAGGACCAGAGTAATCAAAATTTAGGGCTTCAAAAATATTATCTTGTGTTTGAGTGCCTTTTTTAACGTTGGTTAAATATTGCTTTAAGGCACCTACACTTGGGTCAATACCAATAGCATTATCATTAAGAATAACTAATAAATTAGCATCCGTTACGCCTGCATGATTTAAGCCTTCAAAAGCCATTCCGCTTGCAATGGAAGCATCTCCAATAACTGCAATATGATGTTTGTTTTCACCTTTGAGTTGAGAGGCTATTGCCATTCCTAAGGCCGCAGAAATTGAAGTAGAAGAATGTCCTACTCCAAAAGTATCATAGACACTTTCGGCGCGTTTTGGAAAACCACTAATACCACCAAATTGCCGATTGGTATCAAATATAGTTTTACGCTCTGTTAAAATTTTATGCCCGTAAGCTTGATGTCCAACATCCCAAATTAAGAGGTCATAAGGGGTGTTAAAAACGTAGTGCAATGCAATAGTAAGTTCTGTAACCCCCAAGCTGGCGCCCAAGTGTCCTTCTTTTGCTGCGACGATATTAATAATGAAATCGCGTAGCTCTTTAGCTAATTGTGGTAATTGCTCTACTTGAAGTTGGCGTAACTCCTTGGGCGAATGGATATGTTTTAACAAATGCTTTTGCATATCGCTAAAGTACAAGTTTTAATTCATCTTCTACCTCAAAAATTATCGGTAAAGTGTAATTTACAGGAACAGCAATGTTATTTTGTTTTCCAGGTGAGAATTTTGGAAATAGTGTTAAGATTCGTTGTGCTTCTTCTTCTAGTTTTATATGAGGAGCTCTGGTTTTTATATGTTCAATTTGACCATTTTTAGTGATAGTAAATTGTACAAAAATGCGTTGTTTTCCGATTAAATTAAGTGCTTTAGCAATGTTAATGTTAAAATTTTCGGAAATAATCGCGCTTACTTTTTTCTGAAAATACCTTCTTTTTTCTTCAGCAGAAAGATGACGGGGTGTGTTTTTAAATTGCGGAGGTGTATCAACATGTATAAAACCAATTATGGTGTTTTTTGGTTCTACTGTTATGTCACCAACTATTTCAATGTCGGGAACGGCATTTTTTGATGGCGATGTGTTAGAGGTCTTCATAACCCCCTTGGTTGTTATGTTTACGGTGTCTTGTTTGTATTCTAGCTTCTTAGATTGTAATGTTCTCGTTAAAGTTGGCGTTGGTTTAGGAGTTTTTGTTTTTGCAGCGCGTTTTAGTTTTGAAGTTGTATCACAAACCATTTCCAACGTATTTATATAAATGACTTTATGAGAAATACTATCTATAATTTTTACACTATCTATTTGTTGTTTCGAACCATTAGTTTTGGTACAACTGAACAACGAAGTTCCCATAGTAATGAGTAAAGCTAATAAAAATAATTTGTGAAAGCTTCTAGATGAAAAGCTTTGAATAGGTACATGTAAATGAATACTTTCTAATTGGGTTTGTTTAAAATGACCACAGATACGTTGTCCTTGATTTTGAATAATGAAATCTTGAATATCATTTGACTTCATTTTAGTGAAATCAATGACCGTTTTTGAACACGAATCGCAAAATCGTCCTTTGTCTTTTGGTGTCATTTGACTCCAATCTTTATGACAAGGCTCTGGTATAGAAATAGAATGGTGTGTTTTCATAATGGAATAGCTTTGATGATATGTCGTCAAACTTCGTACCGAAAGCTTTATGTTCTATTTTTGAAATTGTATTTTTACTTTATAATATAGATTATGATAGAACCTTTTGACGATACGTATTTTATGAAAAAAGCGCTTCAGGAAGCGGAAGCAGCTTTTGACAAAGGCGAAATTCCGGTAGGAGCAGTCATTGTAGCAGATAATAGGATTATTGCTCGTGCGCATAACCTAACAGAAATACTTAATGATGTTACGGCGCATGCCGAAATGCAAGCGATTACAGCTGCATCTAATTTTTTGGGAGGGAAATATTTACACAATTGCACACTCTATGTTACTTTAGAACCTTGTCAAATGTGTGCCGGTGCTTTGTATTGGAGCCAAATAAGTCATGTGGTATTTGGTGCAACTGATGCGAAACGTGGTTGTACTGCTATGGGGACCCATTTGCATCCCAAAACAACCCTAAAAGGTGGTGTTCTTGCTGATGATGCTTCTAACTTAATGAAACGTTTTTTTATAGAAAAACGTAACTTAAACTAATTTTTGTCTTTACTGTCATTATATGCGCGCATCTTATCTAGATTTTCTTTAGTAAGCATATAATCATTAACGTCTTTATCTTTCCAGCGATAATAGGAGAATAAAGGGAATACCACTAAAAATAGCCCTGCAACTCCAAAACCAATGCATTTTTGAGCAGATTTGATGTCAAGAATATATCCTAAAAGGATGCTTACAATACAGGCAATAAATAGAAACCAGAGTAGATATTTCATGCGGATAAATTTAAGTGCTAAAATTAATCAATTCTCGGCGATATGCAGTTAATAATTTAGATTTAGAGATAAATCCATAATATTTTCCATCTTTAATTACGGGCAAATTCCAAGCGCCAGAATTTTGAAATTTGCGCATTACTGTTTTCATTTCGTCCTTGTTGTAGTCAATACATTCTGGAGGATAACTCATAAAAGTTTGTACAGAAGTGGTAGCATATAAGGTTTGGTCAAACATCACAGTTCTAATGTCGTCTAATACAATAATGCCCACAAGATAATCGTCTTTATCTATTACAGGGAATAGGTTTCTGCTAGATTTGGAAACCCCTTCTTTAAGCATTTGTCCAAGAGACATTTCGGGCTGAAGTGTGATAAAATTCTTTTCAATAACTTTGTCTAAAGACATTATGGTTAGAATATTTTGGTCTTTGTTGTGGGTTAAAAGCGCACCTTTTTCTGCGAGTTCTTTTGTGTATATGGTATGTTCTATAGTGTTTTTAGTAATTAAAAACGATGTAGATACTGCAAGCATTAGTGGTACAAAAAGCTCGTAGCCACCAGTGATTTCTGCAATTAGGAAAATTGCTGTCAGCGGTGCATGAAGCACACCAGCGATAAGTCCAGCCATTCCAATAAGTGTAAAATTAGCTTCCGAAACATGTAGGTTTAATCCCAAATTATTAATGGTTTTAGCTAATGCATTTCCAAGAGCGCTTCCCATTACCATTGTTGGAATGATGATGCCGCCATTACCGCCAGCAGCTATGGTTATAGTCATGGCAACAGTTTTGAAAATAGTGATGCCAATAAGTAATGCAATAACCACCCAAATATTATCAATATAAGATTCAAACGGTGTTTTTCCTAACGCACCGCTATGATTTCCAGACATCAGTTCATTAATAAATCCAAAGCCTTCACCGTAGAGTGGAGGAATAAAAAAGAGTAGAACACCAATGGCAATTCCTCCAATAATGAGTTTTTTTCTTTGTGTTTTAATCCGATTAAAAAACGCATGTATTGCAAAGTAAATTTTGTTAAAATAGATAGAAGCAATTCCTGTACCTATGCCTAAGACAAGATAAAAAAGCGTGTCTCTCAATGTAAATTTGTCTGTCGTTGTGAAATTGAAAATAGTATCATCACCCAAAAAGAAGTAAGAGGTCAGTACAGAACTTACCGAGGCTACGAGCAAAGGTAAAAGTGATGCAAAGGTAAGGTCTAAGCTAAATATTTCAATCGCAAATATAATAGCAGCAATGGGCGATTTGAAAATTGAGGCGATGGCACCTGCTGCTGCACAACCAATGAGTAAGGTTCTTGTTTTTCTATCAACATGAAACAAGCCTGCAATATTGGAGCTTGCAGCAGAAGCAGAGGCAATGGCTGGACTCAGTAAGCCAACAGACCCTCCAAAACCAACCGTCAATGGTGCTGTAATTAAGGGGTAAATGATTTTATAGCGTTTTAGTAAACCACTTTTTTTAGATAGCGAAAAGAGTATGGACGGAATTGCCATTTCTACAGGTCGCTTAGAAATATGTTTGACAAATAAAAACACAATAAACAAACCAATAACTGGGAGTATAAAATAAATGTAGTCTTTTGAAAATACGACACTATGCTCCAATAACCATTGGATAGAAAAAGTAATGTTTTTAATGGTTACGGACACTAACCCAGATAATAGTCCAATAAGAATACTTAAAAGTAACACAAAGTTTTTGTCAGAAATGTACTTGTATTTCCATATTAAAAAACGCTTTAAAAAAGTCTGTCTTGCCATGGTTCAAAATTACATAAAAGCCATGAGCTTCTGACTTTAATTTAAGCTGTGCAGTAAATTCTCTAAATCTTCGGGGTAAATTTGGCGTAATGTCTCAACATAAGGTCGACTATTGTTGTAGCCCAAATTGTAATCTTCAATAGCGTCTAGTGTATGGACTTTGGCGGCTTTAAGGTCGCCTTTAGCCTTTAAAATTAGTGCTTTGTAATATTTTGCATCTGCCGAAATATTGTTAAATAAGCGCAATAGTTCGTTGAAATTATGCAACGCTTCATCTAAATTTCCGCTTTCATAATAGGCAATACCACGATAAAGAAAAGCATTGATTTCTACCCAATCTTCACCAGATTCTTCGGTTTCTTTTTTTATATGTTTATCCCAGTATTTGATTGAGTTTTCGTAATCTTTTAACCCCAAATAGGCTATGCCTCTCCAATAATCTACGCTGTGTCCTTGAGGTGCGTCTGTGTAAAGTGGTGTTAGTGTATCAGTGGCATTAAAATCGGCAATAGCTTTTTTATAATCTCTGTAAAACCATAAATAATTATAACCACGATAACCTTGCCATGTTACAGGGTCGTATGCCACAGCTTTATCCATATAAGGTTTCCATTCATGTGGTATACCACGTTTTAAATAGGTTACCGAAAGTTCCCGCCAGTTTTCAGCGTTGGTAGAATCTAGTTCCAAAGCATAAGCAAAGGCGTTCATATGAGTTGGACTACCTTGGTAAAAGCTGAAGCCGTAGTCGGTAATACGTTTTATTTCTTCGTCCTTACTCTCACAATTATAAATACAAAGTATGAGTAAAATACTAGGGTAATATTTCAATAATTTCTCCATTTTCTATACGATAACTAATATACATGTAAGAATCTCTATTGGCGCCTCTCATATAATTAGGATGCCATTGTTTTAAACTCGTGGTAATCTCAAATAATTGTTGTAAAAGTTCTGGGTCAAATTGTTTCGGATTAAGATCTAGATCATTTTCATGAATGACATAAGCACCTGCTTCACCTTTGCAATTCACTAAAAATCGAAAGTTCAGATAACCAGAATCTGTGTAATTCCGATTTTGATATTGAGATAGGACTTCTTTACGTAAACCATTCTTGCCATCAATATAACGAGTAATACTATTTTCAGTGTATCCCTTTGCGTAGTTGTAATAGTCAACTATATAGCTACTGTCACAAATAGAGAACCCTTTTGTAAGTTGAGCCGTTTTTAAATCTATATATGCTACACGTTTGGTAAATTGATTTTTAGACGCTACGTCTAAAGTATTTTTTTTATAATGTGCATAGCCGTATAGTCCAAACATAATAATTGTAAAACCTAAAACGATGCCGAGAATTATCTTTTTTATATTGATTTTAGACATAATTTAAATGTAAACAAAAAATCCTGCAAATGATGCAGGATTTTTACAAACAACAGTAATAACTGTATGAATGTTATTTTAAATTGAGTTTTAAACTCAGTTCATTTAATTGAGCATCATCAATTGCAGCAGGGGCGTCAATCATTACATCGCGTCCTGAATTGTTTTTAGGAAAGGCGATAAAATCTCTAATGGTTTCTTGTCCACCTAAAATAGCTACCAATCTATCCAATCCAAATGCTAGTCCACCGTGAGGCGGTGCACCATATTCAAAGGCATCCATTAAGAATCCAAACTGCGCTTTAGCTTCTTCCGCAGTAAATCCTAAGTGTTTAAACATGATAGCCTGTGTTTCTTTATCGTGAATACGAATAGATCCACCACCAATTTCATTTCCGTTTAAAACCAAATCATAAGCGTTGGCTTTTACGGCCCCTGGTGTAGTGTCTAGTAATTCTATTTGACCTGGTTTTGGCGAGGTAAATGGATGGTGCATAGCGTGGTAATGCCCAGTTTCTTCGTCGAGTTCTAATAATGGAAAATCAACAACCCAAAGCGGTGCGAATTCATCTGATTTGCGAAGATCAAGGCGTTCTGCTATTTCCATACGTAAGGCACTTAATTGTGGTCTTACCTTATTGGTGTCTCCAGAAAGTACACAAATCAAATCACCTGCTTTCGCCCCAGTAGCTTCTGCCCATTTTGCCAAATCATCTTGGTCATAGAATTTGTCTACTGAAGATTTGAATGTGCCATCAGCGTTGCATTTTACGTATACCATTCCTAGAGCGCCAACTTGTGGACGCTTTACCCAATCTATAAGTTTGTCAATGTCTTTTCGGGTATAAGAAGCTCCTCCAGGAACCGCGATACCAACAACTAATTCTGCACTGTTAAATACTTTGAAATCTTTGTGTTGTGCGACTTCGTTTAATTCTCCGAATTCCATTCCAAAACGAATATCTGGTTTGTCATTACCGTATAAACGCATGGCATCGTCAAAACGCATTCTCGGAAATTTGTCAACCTCTACACCATTAATTTCTTTTAATAGATGACGTGTTAAACCTTCAAAAATATTTAGGATATCTTCTTGCTCTACAAAAGCCATTTCGCAGTCTATTTGTGTGAATTCTGGCTGTCTGTCTGCACGCAAATCTTCGTCTCTAAAACACTTTACAATTTGGAAATATTTATCCATACCTCCAACCATAAGCAATTGCTTAAAGGTTTGTGGCGATTGCGGTAACGCATAAAATTGTCCCTCGTTCATGCGTGAAGGTACTACGAAATCACGTGCCCCCTCGGGAGTAGATTTAATTAAATAAGGAGTTTCTACTTCAATAAAATCTTTTTGAGATAAGTAGTTTCTAACCTCTTGAGTCACTTTATGTCTAAATATTAAGCTGTCCTTTACAGGATTACGTCTGATATCTAAATAACGATATTGCATGCGCAATTCTTCGCCGCCATCCGTTGTATCTTCAATAGTAAACGGAGGGAGCTTAGCCGTGTTAAGAATAATTAATTCTGAAACTAAGAGTTCAATATCACCAGTAGGTAAATTGGGGTTTTTTGAATCACGTTCAATCACAGTACCTCGAACTTGAATCACAAATTCACGACCTAAAGTTTTTGCTTTATTCATGATGTCTTTTGGTGTACGCTCTTCATCAAAAATCAATTGGGTAATACCGTAACGATCTCTAAGATCTACCCAGATCATAAATCCTTTGTCTCTAGATTTTTGAACCCAACCAGATAGTGTTACACTTTCATTAATATTGTTGGCTCTTAATTGGCCATTATTATGACTTCTGTACATGCTTAAAAAATTTGATGTGCAAATTTAGTAAGTTATAGGTGTAATCAATATTTTTTTAAAGAAGATTCTTTTAAATCAAGAATTTTTTTTTGATAAAATCTCATTAATATAACTTATTTTATAGTGTTTATTTTATTTTTATATTAAAATTTTGTTAATATGTTAACTATGAAATTGTATATTTGACAATAATTAAAACGAAAGCTATGATGAACAAACACTTTTTTAAAACATTATTTTACATATTTCTAATAGCGCCATTTTTTGCGTTCTCGCAAGGTGTTGTTACAGGAACTGTCTATGAAGCAAGTACTGGAAGTCCCTTGGCTGGTGCTAATGTTGTTGTTAAAGGAACGACAACAGGGGCGATTACGGATTTTGATGGTAAATTCACTTTAAATGTAGAAGTTTTCCCTGTAGTTGTAGTTGTTACATCGGTGGGTTTTTCCAACCAAGAAATCACAGTAACATCAGCGGGGAATATTCAGGTTTCAATGCAAGATGGTGTGGAACTAGATGCTATTATTTTAACAGGGAATAGAAATAAACCTAGAACGATTTTAGATTCTCCTGTACCTATAGATAATATTGGTGTAGCAGAATTGCAATCCACAGGTCAGCCTACTGTTGATAAAATGTTGACCTATAAGGTGCCTTCATTTAACTCTTCAAACCAAACTATTTCTGATGCAACCGCTCATTTTGATCCTGCAGATTTAAGAGGGTTAGGGCCAAGTAGGACATTGGTATTAGTTAATGGTAAACGAAAAAATCAAAGTGCATTGGTTTATATCAATGATACTCCAGGAAAGGGAGAGGTTGGCGTAGATTTAAAGAGTATTCCTTCGGCAGCTATAGAACGAATAGAAGTTTTGAGAGACGGTGCGTCTGCACAATATGGTTCTGATGCTATTGCAGGTGTTATTAATATGATTTTAAAGAAGGATGTTGAGTATACTGTGGTCAATGTTAATTCTGGAATTACAACTGAAGGTGATGGTTTTAATCTTGGTGCCAATTTAAACACGGCCATAAAGGCTGGAGAAAATGGGGGATATATAAATTTTACGGCCGCTTATTATCAACAAGAAGAAACAAATAGAGCAGGAGAACCTGGAGGAGATGGTTTGTTTGGTGTTATTTTTGACGATGAGGATATCTTAAACGGAAACACACCTTGGTTACAAGAAAATCCAGATTTAGGAATGACTATTGGGCAACCTGAATTGAAAAAAATGGATGTATTTATCAATGCAAGTGTGCCATTTAAAAGTGGAAATGGTGAGTTTTATGGTTTTGGAGGTTTAACCCATAGAAAAGGAAAAAGTTTTGCTTTGTACAGAACGCCTTATTGGGTAGAAGATCCTTATAATCTTTTGCATGAAGAAGGTACAGAATATCAAGGGTTTCAGCCAACTTTTGAAACAGACATTAGAGATAATAATATAACGCTGGGTTCGAAATGGAAAATGTATGGATTTGATGTGGATTTAAGTGGAACTTTTGGAAGAAATGCGGTGGATTATGAAGTTAATAATACTTTGAATCCAGATTTAGGTGCAAATAGTCCAACCTCATTTGATGTTGGCGCCTATAGATTTAGTAATGCACTTGCAAACTTAGATGTGTCTAGAAATTTAGATCAAGTAAGTATTGCTTTTGGAGCTGAAATTAGAAAAGAGAGATTTAGGTCTATTGCAGGAGAACCAGCATCTTATTTTGGTGGTGGAGCACAGTCTTTTCCAGGGCTACAGCCAAGAGACGAAGTGAACGCTGATAGGGATAACTTGGGTGTATATGCAGATTTGGAATGGGAGCCTACCGATAAAATTTTAATTGGTGGTGCAATCCGTTATGAGGATTTTAGTGATTTTGGGGATAACACTTCTTGGAAAATTAATGGACGATATACATTAGGTGAGGACAAAGGGGCTGTAAGGGCAACCTATAGTACAGGATTTAGAGCGCCTTCGTTACATCAAATATATTTAAGTAATATTCAGACCTTAGTTTCTGGAGGAACTGTATCTAATCAAGGAACCTTTAGTAACGTAGACCCTGTTATAAGAGATGGGCTAGGAGTCCCACAGTTGACGGCAGAAACTTCTAATAATATTTCTGCAGGTGTTACGTTTAAGCCAATGCCTAAATTGTCTTTTTCATTGGATTTGTATAATGTAAAAGTAGATAATAGAGTCTTATTTACTGGTGAAATTGGATATATAGATGGTGAAGTTGGAAATCCACAAAATCCTGTAGAACAAATTTTGGAAGACAATTCAATTACCAGTTTGAAATTCTTTGTAAATGCTGTAAATACGAGTACAACTGGAGCTGATTTTGTAGTGAGTTACTCTAATATTGCATTGGGCGAAGGTAAGCTAACTGCAACATTAGCAGCTAATTATAATAAAACAAAAATTGATGGAAAAATCGATACACCAGATTTGCTAGAAGAAAATGGTTATGAGATTTTTAATAGAAAAGAACAGTCTAGAATTATCTCTGCAAGACCGAAGTCTAAGGTGTTAATTGGATTAAATTATGACCTTGATAAATGGAATATAGGACTAAATAATACTTATTTTGGAGAAGTTACTTGGCAACATGCAACAGATGCAAGTAAGGATCAAACCTTTAAAGGTAAGGTCATTACAGATGTGTTTGTGAACTATGATTTTTCAGAGCGTTTTAGTGCTAGAGTTTCTGCAAATAACCTATTAAATGTTTATCCAGATGAGATTGATACCAAAGGTGATTTTGTTACAGATCTTGGAGGGCGTTTTAAATACCCTTGGGAGGTAAATCAGTTTGGATTTAATGGTACTGTCATAAATGCTGGATTAACTTATAAGTTTTAATAAACGAAAACACGAATCATGTAAGCAAATAAAAGCGCCTTAACAGATGGTTAAGGCGCTTTTATTTTAGTTATATTATGTTTTATGTGTAATGGATAGCAATTTATTCTACAGCAGGTTTTTGAGATGATGATGTGTTTCGTTTTAACCACATTTTAAATCTTGTGCTTAAGTAGAATAGGATTGGCACTACAATTAAAGTTAAAAAGGTTGCAATGAATAGTCCATAAATTACCGACCAAGCTAGAGGTCCCCAAAATATAACGTTATCTCCGCCCATGTAAATATTTGGATTTAAATCACTCATTAAGGTGAAAAAGTTAATATTTAATCCTATGGCTAATGGAATTAGACCAAGAATAGTTGTAATTGCAGTAAGTAGTACGGGACGTAAACGTGCTTTTCCTCCTTTCACTATGGCATTGTGTAAAATATTATGACTCACAAACTGGTTTTCAGGAATATTGTGTTCTATTTTTTTCCTGTCAATTAATAATTGTGTGTAATCTAAAAGTACCACACCATTATTTACAACAATACCAGCAAGTGATATAATACCCATCATAGTCATCATAATAACGAAAGGCGCTCCTGTAATGACCAAGCCTCCAAACACTCCGATGAAACTTAAAAAGACTGCTAGCATTATAATTCCAGGTTTAGATACTGAGTTAAACTGAAAAATTAAAATAAAGAAAATTAAACTCAACCCAGTAAGTAAGGCTCCTGTCAAGAATGCCATTTGCTTGTTTTGCTCTTCAATTTGTCCTGTATAGTCAATTTTTACATCAGAAGGTAAGGTCCTAAAGGTCTTCATCTCATTTTGTATCTGTTTTACAATAGCTCCAGCATCCGTGTGTCCTGGTGCTAATGCTGAATATAGTGTTACAACACGCTTGGTGTCTTTATGTTTAATGGCGCTAAATCCAGAATTGTTAGTTGCACTTGCTAATGCCGAAATAGGAATGGCTTTAGTTTGCCCTTTATTGTTTTTAAATGTGATGGGTTGATTAAACAAGGCGCTTCTATTATATCTGTTTTCTTTATTAAAACGCACATAGATATCAAAGTCATCGCCATTTTTTTTGTAAACTCCAGCTTTGTTCCCAAAAATAGAGTTACGTAATTGAGAGCCAACCTGTGCCGTTACCACGCCAAGTTCTCCAGCTTTTTTGCGGTCTACAATGACTTGCATTGATGGTTTGTCTTTGTTGACATCAATTTTAAGCTCGTCTATTCCTCCAATATTTTTTTGATTGATGAAATTTCTCATGTCTTCTGCAATGGCAATTAATTCGTTGTAATCATTGCCCTCAATTTCTATATTAATGGGATGACCAGCTGGTGGTCCATTGGCGTCTTTCTCAACAGTAATCAATAGCCCAGGGTAAATGCCAACGACAGCTTCTTGTACTTTTTGGCGCATGATTTCGCTATCTTCCCCACGGCGATATTTGTACTCTCGCATAGACGCTGTAATCTTTCCTTTGTGCGGAAGTTCTGCAGAAGAGCCACCATCAGTTTGTGGATTTCCAGCTCCAGCACCTACTTGAGATACTGCGCTTTCTACCATAAAATTATAATCGCCATCGGTATATTGTGGAGCATTCAAGACCTCAAAAACACGCTTTTCAATGTCTTTTGTAATGGCATTGGTTTTTTCAATATCCGTGCCTTGAGGGTATTCTATGTAAACAATAATTTGGTTGGGTTTATTGTCTGGGAAGAATTCAATTTTTGTTCGTTTAGAGGAAATGGACTCATCAAATCCAACAAAAGAGAGTATGAGTAGAATGAATGTTCCAATAATAATAATTCCTGGTCGCCAACCTTTTAAAGCTGTTTTAAGAATTTTTTCATAGAAATTTTCAAGACGAACTAAGGCACCATTTTGAAACGCATTTGCCCAATTTCTTAAAAATAATCTATAAACCCATAGCATAATTGCTGTAAATATCATTAAGGTTCCTATGCTCTTGTAGGTGCTTCCTAAAAAGAAGATCAATACACCTATAATACCCATTACAGAAGTAATCGTTATAATTTGCTTCAAAGGCATGTCTTTATCTTCAGTGGTCATAAATTTTGAGACGAGAACCGAATTGAAAAAGATGGCAACAAATAATGACGATCCAAGTACAGTAGATAAGGTAATTGGAAGGAGTTTCATAAACTCTCCCATCACCCCTGGCCATAGTCCTAATGGTACAAAGGCTGCAACTGTTGTTAGTGTAGAAATAATAATAGGAAAGGCAATTTCTCCGATACCTTTTTTGGCGGCTTCTATTCTTGGCATGCCTTCTTCATCAATAAGACGATAAACATTTTCAACAACTACAATACCGTTATCCACAAGCATACCTAGACCCATAACAAGACCAAAGAGAATCATTACATTAAGCGTGTATCCTAAGGCGTTAAGTATCATTAATGACATAAACATGGACATTGGGATGGCAAAACCAACGAAAATTGCATTTTTGAACCCTAAGAAAAACATTAATACCGTAACGACTAAGATGACACCAAAAATGATGTTGTTAACCAAATCATCTACTTGACTAATTGTTTTTGGAGATTGGTCGTTAGTAATAGTAACATCTAAATCTTTTGGGAATATGTTTGCTTTGGCTTCAGATACAATGTGTTGTGCTTTGTTGGCGGCTTCTACCATGTTACTGCCTGCACGTTTCTTTACATCTATCATTACAACCGTGTTTCCGTTTTCTCGGGCATAGGTTGTTTTGTCTTTTTCTTTAAAAGAAACGGTGGCGATATCTTTTAGGTAAATGGGACTGTTGTTGTCTGACTTTACGACAAAGTTTTCTAAATCTGAGGGGTTTTCTATTTCTCCTAGCATTCTAATTGTGCGTCGTTGTCCGCTAGTGATAAGATTGCCTGCAGACATCGTAACATTGCCGCCACTGATGGCGTCCGTAATGTTTTTAAAACTTACCTCAGCAGCCATCATCTTATAAATATCTACAGCGACTTCAACTTCACGGTTTTGAGCACCACGAATGTCAGCTTGTTTGATTTCGGGCAGATTTTCAATTTCATCTTGAAGGTATTCTGCAAAATCTTTTAAGCGTTGTACAGTATAATCACCAGAAATGTTAATGTTTAATATTGGCATTTCTTCAGACATGCTTAACGCAAAAACATTAGGCTCTACTTTTGCATCGTTAAATGTTGGCCAATCTTCGGATGAGGTTTTGGCATCTATCTCATCTTTTACCTTTTGCTTGGCTTGGTCAACAGTAATATTTTCGTCAAATTCTACAATAACTATAGAATAGTCTTCTTGTGAAGTGGAAATAATTTCTACAACATTACTTACTGTTTTGAGCTTATCCTCTAAAGGGTCTGTAATTAATTTTTCTATATCTTCTGCTGTATTTCCTGGAAATAATGAGCTAATGTAAATTTTGGTGTCATTAATTTCTGGGAAATTTTCTCTCGGCATGCTGTAGAAGGCTTTAATTCCTAAGAATAGAATTAAAGCGATCAAAACATATATTGTGGTAGAATTGTTAATTGCCCACGTAGAGGATTTAAATTCCTTATGTACCTTTTTTTGATCTTTAGTCATGTCTCGGTTAGTTTTGTGTTACAATCTCTACTTCTTGATCTGCTTTTACGCTTCTTGCGCCTTCTTCAATGATTTGCATGTTTGGAGAAATACCTTCGGTAACTTCAATACTATCGCCTTGTGATTTACCAGTCTCAATAATAATTCGTTTTGTGATACCAATATTATCTTTGATGTCTTCAACACTATAGACATACTGTTGACCTTTAGCATTTTCAGAAATGACACTTTGAGGTATTAAGATTGCTTTCTCATTCGTGTAATCGTTAATTTTTATTTTAGCAGTAAGATTAGGTTTGATGGTTTTGTCCTTATTGGGTATTGCAACTTCTATTTTGAAGGTGCGATTAGATGGGTTAATAAAACTACCAGCTTGTCTAATCGAAGTATTATACGTTTTTCCTAAAATAGGAAATTCTACAATAACGTTCTTTCCTTTGGTTACAGCATTAATGTAGGTTTCTGGGACATCGGTTTCAATGTACATATTGTTGAGGTTTACAATGCGAAATAGTTGAGATGCACCAGCAGCTACAACAGTTCCTGGGTCTGTAATTATATCGTCAATAGTGCCGTTAAATGGCGCTTTTATAATGGTCTTTCCAATTTGACTGTTTAGGCTTTCAACGGCTTTTTGTTGCGACTCATAATTGGATTTTGCTTGCAAAAATTGAATTTCGCTTCCAATTTTTTGTTGCCACAAACGCTCTTGACGTTCAAATGTTGTTTTTGCCAAATTGGCTTGTATTTTGAGCTGGGCGAGTTGCTGACTTAAGCCGCCATCATCAATTTTACCTAAGGTCTGTCCCTTTTTGACATGTTGTCCCTCTTTGACATAAATATGAGTTAAAATGCCGTTGTATTCAGGTGTAATTACAATATTTTGTTTAGTAGATACATTGCCTTGTAATTCTAGATAATGATCGAAATGCTGTGGTGTGACTTTAAACGTTGTAATCTGTGACCACTTTTTGTTCGTGTCTAAGGTGTTAATCTTGTCATTTAAAAGCTGTAATTGCGTTGCTAGTGTCGCTTGTTGGGTTTCTAAAGCTACTTTTTTCTCTTGAATCTGTTTCAAATCGCCTGTTGCAATGATAGCTTCAACAGAAGTCTCGTTATCACTTCCACAAGAGACAAGACTTAATGTTAATACAAATAGTGAAAATAGGTTTTTCATGATATAAGGATTATATTTTTGTGCTTTGATTAATTATTTTCTCGTAATGATAGTTTCTAAATCTGCCTTTTTATTAATGATTTCTAACATGGCTTGTAGGTATTGTTGCTGCGAACTGTAAAGTTGCATTTGCGCTTGCCTTAATTCGAAACTTGAAGCAATACCTTCAAAAAATTTGGTTTGGTTCTTAGCTTCTATGCGTTCTGCTAGAGCTAGACTTTCCTTTTTATTATCATAATCTTCAATAGCAAATTGGTAATTGCTTTTTGCTTGCTCAATTTGAAGCTTGAGCTTTTGTTCTGATTCTGATAACGTATGTTTTGATTTTTCTAAATTAATTCTTGCGCGCTGTGTTGCAGCACTGCGTCCAAATGAGCTGAATATTGGTACATTCATGGTTACCCCAATTAAAGATGATCCAAACCATTGCTGCGTGTTGTCTAAAAATTTGAACTGGTCATTATTACCATTGTATCCACCATTTATAAAAGCGTTAAGTGTTGGTAAGCTTTTACTCTTTTCTAATTTTAAAAGGAGTTCTTTAGAACGGGTGTCATTGGCTGCTATTTTATAGTCTATGGTATTTTTAACATCATTTTTAGAAGCGATGAGTTTGAGGTCAATGTTTTTTAATGTCAGTGCATCTAGGTTGTCACTTAATGTTGTTATGGCGTTTATATCTCGCCCTAAAGTAACATTTAGCATTTGATAGCTTAAGGTTTTTAAGCGCGTGGTATTGTTAAGAGAGCTTTTCACTTCAGCAAGTGTAATTTGAAGCTGCTCTACGCTTTCTTCTTCTTCAAGACCATTATTGTATATGGTTGTGGTTTCGTCTAAATTTTTCTGAAGTACGGCTTTGTTACGTTCTAAAATCTTGATGTTTTCTTCAGCCAAAAGCACATTGCCATAGGCGTTAATTACGGATCTTCTAACTTCTAGATCTGTTTTCTCTTTTGCGTTTTTAGAAATTTCTAAAAATACTTTTGCTGATTGCAGAGCAACGATATAAGAGCCGTCAAATAACTTTTGCTTTAGGGTCGCAGTGGCACTCATGGTTTGTTTAGTACCAAACACAACCTCTGCAAATTCTCCAGGATTTCCGCCAAAAAACTCTGCAGGAATTAATGATACTTGTTGTTTTAGCCAGTTTTGGTAATCTATTTTAGCGTTGATTTGTGGTAAACCAGTTGCGGTGGTTTCCCATTTTTGTTTTTCCGCAGCTTGTATGTCTAAGCTTGCATTTTTTACGGTTCTATTATGCTTAAGCGCATAATTAATGGCTTCGTCAAGACTAAATGCTTCCTGCGCATCTTGTCCATAAAGATGGGTGGCAAAGCATAAACTTAAAGTTATAATCAGGTGTTTGATCATGATTAATTGTTTAGATGATATTTTTTTAATTCTTCTTCTAGAATGGATAGCCCGTATAGTGTGGCAATTGCACGGGTGTGGTATTCTAATATTTTGACTTCGGTTTTTATAGCTTCTGAAGAGGTATGATCAAATAGTTCACTCTCATAGGCTCCAAATACGAGTGTGAAATAAAATTTCATTACCATGGTAACATCAATTTCTGGTCGATATAGCTTTTCTACAATACCTTTGTTAAGATTAGCAGTAACACAATCTGTAAACGTGCAAATCTCATTAGATACCAGTTTTGAAAATGTCTCTGGATAGTATTTTTTTAATTGATACATCGGTGAGGTCTTTGCGTTCTTAAACATGTCTTTAAAGACTTTTTTTATAGCAAAATTTTCTTCAATGGCATTGTGGTTTTGTTGCATGATGTTCTCAATAATGGTGTCAATTTCTTTTTGTACAAAGCATACAGTGTCATCTACCAAATGATCTTTATTATCAAAATATTTGTAAATGGTCTTTTTAGAAATGCCCATAGTTTTGGCAATATCATCCATGGTAACACTTTTAAAGCCTAGCTTTAAAAACATATCTCCCGCAATATCAATTATTTTTTCACGCATTAGTGTATTTAATTGGACCGCAAATGTAAAAAAGGAAACTTGTAGCACAAAAAAAGTTTCCAAAGTTTTGTATTTTTTTAACATTTAATTGATTTGTAATGGTTTTTATGTATTGAATTGACGTATTTTTGTGTCATGAAAGTCATAGAAGCGTATCAAAAAGAATTCTTGAAAAGTTTAAAGGGTTTTGAGCTTGACAAAGCCCCACAATCATTATATGAGCCAGTTAACTATATCTTGTCATTGGGTGGAAAGCGTTTGAGACCTGTACTGACCTTAATGACCTGTGATATATTTAATTCAGATTATAAAGACGCTATCAATGCAGCGCTAGCTGTAGAAGTGTTTCATAATTTTTCATTAATACATGATGATATTATGGATGAGGCGCCTTTGAGACGTGGTCAGGAAACGGTACATAAAAAATGGAATTTGAATACGGGCATTTTATCTGGAGATGCCATGTTAATATTGGCGTATCAGTTGTTTGAACATTACGATCCAGAGGTTTTTCAATCGCTAGCAAAGCTTTTTAGTAAGACTGCATTAGAGGTTTGTGAAGGGCAGCAATATGATATGGACTTTGAAACAAGAGATGATGTTACGATTGCAGAGTACCTCCAAATGATTGAATATAAAACGGCTGTTTTGGTTGGTGCTGCTATGAAAATGGGTGCTATTATTGCTAATGCATCGATATCGGATCAGCACGGTGTTTATGAGTTTGGTAAAAATCTAGGTATTGCCTTTCAGTTGCAAGATGACTATTTGGATGCATTTGGCGACCCAGAAACTTTTGGAAAACAAATAGGGGGCGATATTATCGAAAATAAGAAAACATATTTATACTTAAAGGCTCTAGAGCTTGCTGATGGTGCTCAAAAGGAAGAGTTAACCCACTTATATAGCTTAACCTCAAATGAGAGTTCTGTAAAAATAGATGGTGTTAAGTCTATATTTGAATCTAGTGGTTCTAGCGAGGCTTCTAAAGCCGCTATAGAATTATATACCAGCAAGGCTTTTGCAGTTTTAGAAACCTTGTCAATTTCTAAAGCTAATAAAGTTGCGCTTCGAAATTTTGGGACAGCCTTAATGACGAGAAAGGTGTAATGAAATCACTTCCTAATTTTGATGAATTGATTGCAGAAGCTAATACTTGTGGTTTGTATGAAAATTTGATTCATCAATTAAATAAAGATTTATTGTACGCTAATGTAGATCTTGAATTTGATAGTGAAATACTGCCGCAAAGTCTTAAATACATGTTGCAAGATACGGTATATCAACTCATAAATACTTGTTTTGCAGAGTACCTTAGCCTACTATACATTATTGATGTACCTGAGCATAAGGTAAAACAGCTAGATGGTAGTAATGCTTTTAAATTATCGGAGCAAGTAACTTTTCTTATCCTGCTGCGAGAATGGCAAAAAGTATGGTATAAAAGCCAATATAGCTAAGCAGATGCCATACTTTGGTTGTGCTAAACCGTTTATTTAATCCGATTTATGCGTTCTTATGGCATGCTTTTATTGGTTGAATTTGTACGTGTTTTTCTGTAGTCTCTATGGTTTTATTTAGAATGAAAATAAATGTTTAATTATAAGAGTTTTGTATAAAAAATCGCCATCAAAAATGATGGCGATTTCGTGTTAGGATTATTTTGTTTAAGCTGAGTCATATCTCCACAAATTCCTCAACAGTATAATTGGTAAATAAATCCTCACATACAAATTCTGATAAGAATTTGCTAATTAGTAAATTAGACTTATGTAATGTAGTCTTTTTGTGTTTTTAGTTAACAGCACTTCTTATTAAGGGTAAGAAAACGCGATTCGAAAGTATAAAAAATGAAAGAATTAGCCTAAATTAGAGTGAATAATTTTTTAAAAATGGCTAGTGTGTCGCTTAATAAGGTTGAAATGCAAATTTTAGGGAATTAGGTCTATAAATATAAAAATATAATCTTTTGAGTAGAGGAATTATCACAAAACTATATCTCGATAATGTGTCTATTTTGGAAGTGTTTTTTTGGTTTGTGTTGCCGTGGTTCTTAAGTGTATAATGATGTTGTAGGTTGTTCTAATATATAATTTTTCAGTAAGTTTATTCGCATAAAAACATAGGTCTAATGAATGCCTTTATTTTTAAGGGTTGATATACTTTTGTAATGCTAGTAATGCAGAAAAATAAAGCATAAAAATTATTTAGATTACCTCTAAATAAAATATATTTGTAGGGTTAAAATTTAAAATTTTTCAGAAACCATGTTTAAGAAGTACATATTACTAGCCTTGGTAGTGTTAACCTTTTCTTGTAAAAATGATAAGAAAACGGATGACGTAACTCAAGAAGAGGAGATTAAAGAACAAGTGGTAAATCTATATACCCATAGACATTACGACACGGATAAAATGATTTTTGCCAATTTCGAAAAAGAAACTGGTATAAAAGTAAATGTTGTAAAAGCTAATGCAGATGAGCTTATTCAAAAAATGGAAAGCGAAGGTGAGCAATCGCCCGCAGACGTTTTAATTACTGTAGATGCTGGTCGTTTGGTTAGAGCGAAGGCAAAAGGGATTTTACAAGGAGTAAATTCTACAACTTTAACCACAACTATTCCAGAGTATTTAAGAGATGCAGATGGCTATTGGTTTGGTTTAACAAAACGTGCAAGAGTAATTGTGTACGACAAAGATAAAGTAAAACCTGAGGATTTAACTACTTATGAAGCTTTAACTGATGCAAAGTGGAATAAAAAAGTGTTAATTCGTTCTTCTGGAAACATCTATAACCAATCTTTAATGGCTTCGATTATTGCTAATGACGGTAAAGAGAAAGCTAAAGAATGGGCAGAAGGAATGGTAAACAATTTTGCGCGTACGCCTAAAGGAAATGATCGTGATCAAGTTAAAGCTATTCTTGCTGGAGAAGGTGAGTTGGCTGTGATTAATACATACTATTTAGGAAAATTATTAAACTCTAAAGACGCTTTAGAAGTTGATGCAGGAAAAGCAGTTGACGTGTTTTTCCCTAATCAAGGTGATAGAGGAACGCATATTAATATTAGTGGAATTGGTGTCGCTAAGTATGCGCCAAATAAAGCGAATGCCGTGAAGTTTATTGAGTATTTGGTAAGTAAAGAGGTTCAAGAGGTTTTTGCAAAAGCGAACTATGAGTATCCTGTAAACGAAACAGCTCAAGCTTCTGAATTATTAAAATCTTGGGGAGACTTTAAAGAAGATAGATTACCGCTTTCAAAGCTAGGCGAACTTAATAAAGAAGCTGTTGTGCTTTTTGATGAAGTTAAGTGGCAGTAAGTATACTTATGAGTTCTTAAAGTAGCGCATTGGCATTTTTATAAACCTACACAGAAGCACTTAAAAAAATAACATTTTAAGATTATGCCTTGTGACACTTTGGGCATCACAAAATTACCTTTTTGAGAATGGATGAAAAGCAAAGTGTAATTTATTATCTTTACATTGTATGTTAAAGCATTTAAAAAGAGATAGCAACCAATGGTCACTGTACACGGTGACCATTAGTTTATTTATAGCGATACCTTTGCTGGCTGTTGTTATCTATTTGTTTAATGGACCAGGTGATATGTGGTCGCATATAAGCAATCATTTTTTATGGGATTACATTAGCAATTCGATTATTTTATTATTTGGTACAGGGCTACTTAGTGCTCTTTTTGGTGTTTCTGCAGCGTGGATTGTGAGTAATTATCAATTCAGGTTTAGAAATTGGATACAATGGTTGCTTTTTTTGCCATTAGCTATTCCGTCATATATTGTTGCTTATGCTTATGTGGGTTTGTTTGGTAATGGAGGTAGCTTTATTCAGATATTGAACAGCCTTGGGATATCTATTCAAAAGATTGAAATGATGAATCACTTGGGGCTTATTTGGGTGCTCAGTTGTTCATTGTTTCCATATGTGTATGCCAGTTCTCGTGCTGTATTTTTAAGTTTTCCAAAAAGTATTAAAGAAAGCGCCCAACTCCTAGGTGCATCCCATCGCCGTTATTTCTTTTCGGTGGCTTTGCCATTAGCTTCTCCTGCTATTATTGGCGGGCTATTTTTGGTCTTTATGGAAGTGCTTAATGATTTTGGCGCGGCAAAATACTATGGTATCAATACCTTTACTACGGGGATTTTTAGAACCTGGACGGCTTTAGAAGATTTACAATCGGCTATTTATTTATCTGCTTTATTGGTGTTAATGGTCTTCGGGATTAATGCCTTTATAACATGGAGACGTCGCAAAAAATCCTACGAATTAAAAATTAACCAATCGCAACGAAACAATTTTAATAAAAAAACACTGAAAGGAAAAAAAAGGTGGTTATATGGTTTTATACTTAGTATTCCAGTACTTTTTGGATTTGTATTGCCAGTAGTGCAGTTGGTGTATTGGGCTGTTTTAACCTTTGCTGAAATGTTTAATGCCGAATTGTTTTGGATTGCCTTACAAAGTGTCGGTGTTGCCTTGAGTGCTGCGTTTTTTATAGTCATTACAAGTATTGTTTTAATCTATTTTACCAAATGGAATCATTTAAAAGGATTAAGATTCTTTAAAAAAATGGTGACTATTGGTTATGTCTTGCCAGGTGCCATAATTGGTATTGGAATTATACGAAGTAGTCAGTCTGTTATCGATTTTTTTAGTGATGGTTTTGGTTTAAAAATAGGCTTTTTATTCTATGGGAGTAGTTTCATTTTGGTATATGCTTATATTTTTAGGTTTTTGGCAGTAGCGTTCAACCCTATTGAAGCCAACGCTTTAAAAATTGGAAAAAATCTAGGAGAAGCATCTCAGATTTTAGGTGTCAATAAATTTAAAACCTTATTAAAGGTTGAGTTGCCTTTGTTGCGAAATGTCATTATTAGTGCTTTTGTGTTGGTGTTTATTGATGTCTTGAAAGAATTACCGTTGACTCTAATATTAAAACCGTACAACCTCAATACGCTTGCAGTTTCGGCTTATGCTTACGCTGATGATGAGCGCGTTGCAGAAGCTGCATTGCCGGCCTTGGTACTCATTTTTATAATAGCACTATTAATGGTATTTTTAAATTATGCTGAAAAGACGTTTTTAAAAGCTACGGCAAAAACAAAATAACAACGCTATGTCACACATTTTAGATATTAAAAACCTATCTAAATCCTACGACGGAAAAAACTATGCATTATCGGAGTGTACATTTGCTCTAGATACAGGGAAAATTTGTGCTGTTGTAGGCGAAAGCGGTAGTGGAAAATCTACCCTCATTCGTTTAATTGCCGGTTTGGAACGTCCAAACGGTGGATCTATCACTATAAAAGGCGCCGTGATGAGTGATGATAATAAGATTACTGCACCGCAAAATCGCCATGTTGGGTTGGTTTTTCAGGATTATGCCTTGTTTCCACATTTGCCCGTTGCTCAAAATATAGGTTTTGGTATCAAAGCCCATAAAGATGAGACGCTTCAACAAATGTTAAAGCTCATTAAAATGGACACCTATGCAAGTGCTTATCCCTCTGAGTTAAGTGGGGGGCAAGAACAACGTGTGGCATTGGCTAGAGCTTTAGCTTTAAATCCGGAGTTGCTCTTGTTAGACGAGCCTTTTAGTAACTTGGATGCGGCATTAAAATCAGATTTACGACAAGAGATTAAACAAATAGTCAATCAAGTAGGAACCTCAATGATTTTTATCACACATGACCTTTATGACGCTATTGATATTGCCGATGAAATTCTATTCTTAAAAAAAGGAAAAATACAATTGCATTGCCCTTTAAGTGCGCTCTCAAAATCTACAGAAAATCAAGCTGTAAAATCCCTTATTGATGAGCTTAAGCACAATGCTGAGCATTTGTTGCAATTGCTTAAACATTAAATAATGACCAAACCTCTTAGTGCATCAGATTTAAAAGCCTTAGAAGCACAGTTGTATTGCCCTAGTGGTGTATTGGGTGTTGATATTGGTAAGCGTTTACATCAAAATAATATCGGTATGACTATGGGTTCTGTTGATGCGATGCAGCTTTCCAAAGGGGATTGTGTTTTAGAAATTGGTCATGGGAATTGCGGCCATTTATATGCGCTTTTATCTAAAGCTGAACATCTTAACTATCAAGGTTTAGAAATTTCGGAACTCATGAAAACCGAAGCAGAAAGGATAAATCAGGAGTTATGTGCGAATTACCCCGTGAAGTTTCAACTTTATGATGGCTTAACCTTGCCGTATAATGGAGCTATATTTCACAAAATAGTTTCGGTTAATACCATTTATTTTTGGCAAGAGCCTTTGGGGTTTCTTAATCAGATGTATGATATATTGCAGCCCAATGGGATCTGCGTTATCGCATTTGCTCTAAAGGATTTTATGGAAACGCTTCCGTTTGTTGGCAATTATTTTCGGTTGTACGCTACTGCAGATTTCAAAGTTTTAGTAGGGCAATCTAAATTTGATAGTGTATCGATTACTACGCATGAAGAAGCTGTAATGAACAAAGCCAATGAACCTGTAAAACGCACTTATGCTATTGCAGTACTAAAAAAATCCATGTCACAATAGACGTATTCAATTGTTAAATAAAAGACTGAATTACGTTTCTATTTTTGGATGTTTTAAGGCTATGGTCTGCTGCAATGTTACTGTCAGCTGTGGTTTTATAGTAGAGAAATATTTTGTCTTTAAATGTGAGAATGCGTGGTGCTAAAATGCCATTTAAAAATCTCTAACACCTATTCTTCTGTTAAATTACACATTATAAAAATGATAATTTTTTAGGTTAGATAAAAAAGAAAAATCAGTCATAGCATTAGTTGAGAGTTGTTTTTATTTTGAAAGATAAGACAAAAAAGCGCATTTTAACGCAGTAATTTAGGAGTAGAGATGGTATAACACGCTTGTGTTAAGGTGTCAAATCCTTAGTGTAAGTGTTTTCAAAATTTGGCGTTATTTTGCCAATTTCGGGTTTTAAGATTTGCAATCAAAATCAAAAGGCGTAAAGCACCAAGGTTGTGCTAAGTTGCACACGAAATAATTAATAATCAGTCATAATGCCTTGTTTTGAAATAAACTCATGAGACTGTTTGTTAATCAAATATATAATTGTAAATTTGCAAACTCTTTTTGAGAGAGGAATGTTTAATTTAAAATTAATTAGTGTGGATACATTAAGCTACAAAACAATATCAGCTAATAAAGCTACTGTAAACAAAGAGTGGGTTTTAGTTGATGCTGAAGGACAGAACTTAGGGCGTCTTGCATCAAGAGTGGCAATACTTTTGAGAGGTAAGCACAAGCCTAATTTCACACCACACGTTGATTGCGGTGATAACGTAATTATTATCAATGCCGAGAAAATCAACTTAACTGGAAATAAGTGGGAGGAAAAAACATATGTTCGTCACACAGGATACCCAGGTGGTCAAAGAACTTTATCTGCTAATGAAATGTTTGCAAAAGATCCTGCAAGATTAGTAGAGAAATCAGTAAAAGGAATGTTGCCTAAAAACAAATTAGGTGCAAATTTATTCCGTAATTTAAAAGTTGTGACTGGTACAGAGCATGATCATGACGCTCAAAAGCCAAAAACAATAAACTTAAACGACGTTAACTAATGGAAGTGATTCACAAAATTGGTCGTAGAAAAACGGCTGTAGCGCGTGTTTATGTTTCAGAAGGAACTGGAAACATCACGGTGAACAAAAAAGATGTAAAAACATACTTCCCAACAGCAACATTACAGTACAAAGTAAACCAACCGTTAGCATTAACAGGTAACGAAGGTCACTTTGATATTAAAGTAAATGTTTATGGTGGAGGTGTTGCAGGGCAGGCAGAAGCTGTACGTTTAGCATTATCTCGTGCAATGTGCGAACTAAACGAAGAAAACAGAAGTGTCTTAAAACCTGAAGGTTTATTAACAAGAGACCCAAGAATGGTAGAGCGTAAGAAATTCGGTCAGAAGAAAGCGCGTAAGAAATTCCAGTTCTCTAAACGTTAATATTAGGGTTGTTTTACTATCGATATATCAGATATTCAAAACAAATTCGAAGAAAAAAATAATAGAACCAAATAGCATTTGGTTCAAAACCAGTTTTTGTTGTCCATGACAATGTTGTCAGGATTTAGTTTAGCATCTAAATGATTAAGGCGATTAATGACCACTTAATCATTGCTAATTCAACAGAACGTAAACTATTACAAAATGGCAAAAGTAGAAGTAAAAGAATTATTGGATGGTGGTGTTCACTTTGGACACTTAACCAGAAAATGGGATCCAAATATGGCACCGTATATTTATATGGAGCGCAATGGTATCCACATTATCAATTTATACAAAACTGCTGCAAAATTAGAAGAGGCAAGTACTGCACTTAGTAAAATTGCAGCATCAGGTAGAAAAATTTTATTCGTAGCTACCAAAAAACAAGCAAAAGACATCGTTGCTGAAAAAGCAGGAAACGTAAACATGCCTTACATCACAGAAAGATGGCCAGGAGGGATGTTAACTAACTTTGTTACTATTAGAAAAGCCGTTAAGAAAATGGCTTCTATTGATAGAATGAAGAAAGACGGAACTTTCAATACACTTTCTAAGAAAGAGCGTCTTCAAGTAGATCGTTTAAGAGCAAAATTAGAAAAGAACTTAGGTTCTATTTCTGATATGACACGTCTTCCAGGAGCTTTGTTTGTAGTTGATATTAAGCGTGAGCATATCGCGATTAAAGAAGCACAAAAATTAAACATTCCAATCTTTGCAATGGTAGATACTAATTCAGACCCTAGACAGGTAGATTATGTAATTCCAGCAAATGACGATGCTTCAAAATCTATTGATAAGATTTTAACGCACGTGAGTAACGCAGTAGCCCAAGGTTTGGCTGATAGAAAAGCTGAGCGTGAAGCAAAGGCAGAGGTAAAATCGGCACCAAAAGCTGAAGCTGCTCCAGCTGCAACTCAAGAAGAAGAATAAACTTTTTATAATAAATAGATAACATTTATAAGTCGTTTAGTTCTTTTCTTTGAAAAAATTGAACGGCTTATCTTTTTTAAAACTAAATTTTAGAAATAATGACAAAAATTAGTGCTGCAGACGTAAAAAAACTTAGAGAAGCTACAGGTGCTGGTATGATGGATTGTAAAAAAGCTTTAGTTGAGGCTGAAGGTGATTTTGATAAAGCTATCGAAGTATTACGTAAAAAAGGACAAAAGGTTGCTGCAAAAAGAGCTGACAGAGATTCTTCTGAAGGTGTAGCAATCACTAAAGTTAATGAGGAAAATACAGCTGCTGTTGCTATCGTTTTAGCATGTGAGACCGATTTCGTTGCAAAAAATGATTCTTATAAAAAAATGGCAAATGAATTTGCAGACATCGCACTAAAGCACAAAACAAAAGAAGAGTTTTTAGCTGCTGATTTTGGTGAGATGACAGTTGCTGAAAAATTAATTGAGCAAACTGGGGTTATCGGTGAAAAAATTGAAATTGCTTCATTTGAGCGCTTAGAAGCACCATACATTGGTTCTTACACTCACGTTGGTAAAATTGCTGCTATTGTTGGCTTAGATACTGTTGTAGAAAATGCAGATACATTAACTAAAGATCTTGCAATGCAGATAGCTTCTATGGGAGCAACTTCACTGACATATAAAGATTTTGATGCAGAATTCATCGCTAATGAAACTGAAGCTAGAATTGCTGCAATTGAAAAAGAAAATGAAGAATTAGTACGCTTAGGTAAAACACTTAAAAACGTACCAAAATACATTTCTAGAGCACAATTAACAGAAGACGTTTTAGCCCAAGCTGAAGAAGATGCAAAAGCACAGTTAAAAGCTGAAGGCAAACCAGAAAAAATCTGGGACAAAATTTTACCAGGGAAGTTAGAGCGTTTTATCTCAGATAACACAACCTTAGATCAAGAGCAATGTTTATTGGATCAGAACTTTATTAAAGATGAGAAGAAGAGCGTTGCAGATTATATCAAAACCTATGGTGATGTTGCTGTAACGCAATTTGTAAGATTAACTTTAGGCTAATTGCGGCTAAGTTTAAATGATAAAAGAAAGCCTCGAATTAATTATTCGGGGCTTTTTATATATATCAATTCTATATTATCAATATATTTGCAAAACTGCATTTTAAAACTATTATGAAATACAAAAGAATTCTATTAAAATTATCAGGCGAAGCTTTAATGGGTGAACGCCAATATGGTATTGACCCAGAACGTTTGGCTGAGTATGCTCAAGACATTAAAGAAATTACAAATTTGGGCATCGAAGTAGCCATTGTTATTGGTGGAGGAAACATCTTTAGAGGTGTTGCTGGTGCTAGCAATGGCATGGATAGAGTTCAAGGCGATCATATGGGAATGCTGGCAACGGTTATTAACGGACTGGCATTACAAAGTGCTTTAGAAGATGCAGAAATACCAACCCGTTTGCAAACCGCGATAAAGATTAATGAAGTAGCAGAGCCTTTCATTAGAAGAAAAGCTATGCGACATTTAGAAAAGGGGCGCGTCGTTATTTTTGGAGGTGGAACAGGAAATCCTTATTTTACAACCGATTCTGCGGCTGTATTAAGGGCAATTGAAGTCGAAGCTGATGTCATTTTAAAAGGAACGCGTGTAGATGGAATTTATAACGCAGACCCAGAAAAAAATGCAGATGCCATAAAATTCGATCATATTAGTTTTGAGGATGTGCTAAGAAAAGGTCTCAAAGTTATGGATACAACTGCCTTTACATTAAGTCAGGAAAATAATTTACCAATTATTGTGTTTGATATGAACACTAAAGGTAACTTACTTAAAGTTGTTACAGGAGAAAATATTGGAACAACAGTAAATGTATAACCATGTTTTGGCTTAGTTTTTGAATAGACTAACCCTAATTAATATAACAGAACAATGAACGAAGAGTTAAAGTTTGTCTTAGATTCGGCAAAAGAAGCCATGGATAATGCAATCAAGCATTTAGAAAAAGAATTTGTAAATATTAGAGCTGGTAAAGCGTCACCTGCAATGCTTGGTGGAGTTATGGTAGAATATTATGGCTCTCAAACCCCTTTAAGTCAGGTGGCCAATGTGAATACCCCAGACGGTAGAACCATTACGGTACAACCATGGGAAAAAAGCATGCTACAAGAAATAGAACGTGCTATTATGATCGCAAATCTAGGTTTCAATCCAATGAATAATGGAGAAAGCATCATCATTAATGTACCTGCATTAACGGAAGAACGTCGTAAAGAGTTGGCAAAACAAGCAAAATCAGAGGCAGAAGATGCTAAAGTAGGTATCAGAAATGCTAGAAAAGAAGGCAATAACGATATAAAAAAAATGGATGAGATTTCTGAAGATCTTAAAGGTAATGCAGAAATTGATATCCAAGAAATGACGGATAATTACGTTAAGAAAGTTGACGCGCTATTTGCAGTCAAAGAAAAAGAAATTATGACAGTTTAAAAAAAGCGACATTAACGTCGCTTTTTTTTCTGATATAACGTTCTATTAATATACTTCTATGCAAAGCTCTTGGTTGATTATTTGCTTTTTTGCACTTTTAAATTTAGGACAGTCTCAAACGAATCCTAAAGGCAAAACTGAGCAGCAAAATGACACAATAAAAAAAGCAAAACTGATCAGGTATATTGGTAATGGCTACTTCCCTACAAAGTACTTTGATTTTGATTTGCGTTATCTTATAAAGTACAACCAATTTGAAGGATTTAGAACAGGACTAGGAGGTGTAACAAGTAAGAACTTCTCTAACCGTTTTAGAATCACAGGCTATACAGTTTATGGTTTTTTAGACCGTAAATATAAATACAGTATTGGTGGTGGATTTAAAGTATTTCCTAATTCGAATACCTGGATTAATGCCAGTTATACCAAAGATTTGCATGAGACAGGAAGTTCTAATTTTATAATAGATAAACGGTTTTTTCAATTTTTTGAACCCCGTTTAATTAATATTGAATTGTTTCATAAGTACATTTCCAAAATTGTATCTATAGAACATCAGATTTCGCCCAAAATAGTAACAGAAACCGAATTTTCTGTCCGCAAAATCGCCCCAACCTACAGCTATGCATATAGGGCTTCTCAAAACAGAAAATTTTCGCGTTTTGATTTGACATTGGCAAGAATTTCTATGCAATGGAGTCCCTTTAGTGTGTTTGTGAAATCCGATAAAGGCGTCAAAGAAACCAAAAATGAATACCCAAAATTCACACTACAATATACCAAAAGTTTTAGAGACGTTTTAAAGAGTGATTTTAATTTTTCTAAAATAGATTTTAGAACCATTCAGCAATTTGACCACGCTTCAAACTCCAATACGCGCTTGGTGTTAACAGCAGGTCTAGCACAAGGTGATGTGCCTATAACCCACATGTACAATGCATATCCCAATAATGTAAACAAAGAAACCATAATGCAACGTTTCTCGGTAGCTGGTAACACTGGCTTTGAAACCATGTATTTTAATGAGTTCTTCTCAGACCGTTTGGTAACATTTCAATGTAAACATGTTTTAGAACCCTTAAAAATTACACCTTGGTTTCAACCACAATTCGCATTAATTACAAAACATGCTATAGGAAATATGCGTCATCAAAATAGACATGAAGATATTGAGTTTAATACTTTAGAGCAAGGTTACTCAGAATCTGGCATTGAAATTAATAAACTGTTTTTGGGTTTTGGTCTTAGTTTTTCTTATCGTTATGGAGCTTATCATTTGTCTCGATTTGAGGATAACTTTGCGTTTAAATTCACGTTCAATATGAAGCTTAATTAATGGGAATATTAGCACCGCTTTTAGGCTTATAATCCTTTGCTTTTTTCTACATTTGCAACTCTTTTGAAAATACTATGATGAAACTCTTTTCAGTTGGTTTTTGGGAAGCCGTTGCAAGAATTATTCTTCGCAATAGAGGAGGTATTATATGCGTTATTTTTGCGGCAACTATATTTTGGGGAATGCAATGGCATAAAATGCGTTTTAGCTATACTGAAGCCAACTTACTACCAGATGATCATGACGTCAACCTAAAATATAATGCCTTTCTTGATATCTTTGGAGATGAGGGAAATTTAGTTATCATAGGGGTTAAAGATACGGCACTTTTTACTGTTGAAAAGTTTAATGCTTGGAATCGCCTATCGGATCAACTCAAGACTTATGACGAAGTTGAAACTGTTGTGAATATTAGTGACCTTCAAAAACTTATTAAAAACAAAAAGGAAAAGAAGTTTGACTTAGAACCTTTTATTAGAGATTCTATTGCATCACAAGAAGCGATTGAAGCTTTGAGGGATGATTTATTTAATAACTATCCATTTTATGACAACTTCCTATTTAATAAGGAAACTCAGACGATAAGATCTGCAATTTATCTCAAAAAAGAAATTGTAAATACAGCAGTACGTCGTGATTTTATTCTGGACACTTTTGAGGACAAAATACAAGAGTTTAGAGACCAAACGGGCTTAGATGTTCGTGTTTCTGGTATGCCATACATCAGAACTTTAAATGCACAGCTAATAACCAACGAGATTAGCAGTTTTATTCTCGCAGCTCTTGGGGTCACATCATTAATTTTCTTTTTCTTTTTTAGGTCCTTTAGAGCAACATTCATTTCTATGATTGTTGTATGTATTGGGGTAATGTGGACTTTTGGAATTTTGGGATGTTTGGAGTATGAAATTACTGTACTTACAGCCTTAATACCGCCGCTGATTATCGTAATTGGAATTCCTAATTGTATTTTCCTGATTAATAAATATCAGCACGAAGTTAAAAAGCATGGCAATAAGGCACGTTCTCTGCAGCGTGTCATTACTAAAATTGGTAATGCCACATTAATGACTAATGTAACTACCGCTTCTGGCTTTGCTACATTTATTTTTACCAATAGTAAACTTTTACAAGAATTTGGAACCGTAGCTTCTTTAAGCATATTGGCTATTTTTTTCTTATGCTTATTGATTATTCCTATCATCTACAGTTTTATGCCAATGCCTAAGGAAAAACACTTGCAGCACCTTGGAAAAAATTGGATTAATAACTTTGTAGATTGGATGGAACGTATGGTAAAACATCGTAAGATTACCATTTATGTAACCTCTTTAATTCTGCTTATTGGAAGTATTATTGGGATCTATCAGATCAGGATTTCTGGAAGTTTGATTGAAGACATGCCAAGACAATCAGAATTTTTTAAAGACATTCGTTTCTTTGAACAAGAATTTAATGGGATTATGCCATTAGAAATCATGATAGATACCAAACGCAAAAAGGGTGTTATGAAATTGGCAACCTTAAAACGTATGAATCAACTTGAAGCGCTTATTTTAGAAACACCAGAGCTGTCAAAACCACTTTCGGTCGTTGGATTGGTTAAATACGCTAAGCAAGCATATTATAATGGTAATCCAAAATACTACCAATTACCTACTGCACAAGAAAATAGCTTTATCTTATCTTATGCCAAAAAATCTTCTGGTGATTTAGATTTACTTAAAAACTTTGTAGATAGTACTGGACAATATGCACGTATTACAACATTTATGAAGGATGTTGAAATCGAAAAAATGGAGCGTATTGAAGAGGATTTGAGTGCAAAAATTGCCAAAGTATTTCCAAGTGAAAAATACAATGTGACCATTACAGGAAAACCCTATGTATTTCAAAAAGGCACCTACTATTTGGTAAAGAACTTAGTGGTTTCATTAGCCTTAGCCATCTTACTTATTGCCTTGTTTATGGCATATATGTTTCGATCGTTTAGAATGATTATTGTGTCATTGATACCAAATTTATTGCCATTGTTAATTACAGCTGGTTTAATGGGCTTTATTGGCGTACCTATAAAACCATCTACCATATTAGTCTTTAGTATTGCCTTTGGAATTTCGGTAGATGATACCATTCATTTCTTAGCCAAATACAGACAAGAATTAAAAGCCAATCATTGGCGTATTAGAAAATCTGTGTTTAATGCTCTCAGAGAAACAGGAGTAAGTATGTTTTATACCTCTATAGTGTTATTCTTTGGTTTCTCTACATTTATCATTTCTAGTTTTGGTGGTACTGTCGCTTTGGGGGCTTTGGTTTCTACAACCTTGCTTTTTGCTATGTTGGCGAATTTATTATTATTACCTTCATTATTGTTAGCTTTAGAACGTAGTATTGCAAATAAAAAGGTCTTAAAGGAACCTAACTTCAGAATTATACCCGAAGAAGAAGACGATAAAGCCAAATAGGTCTCACCCTGCAAATCCTACAAAGTAGTGTTGGATTGCACTTTAAGTCAAGTCTAACTTTTTTAAGGTTGATGGTATAACATCTATCTACTCCTAAATTACTCAATTAAAATGCACTTTTTTTGCCTTGTCTTTCACAATAAAAATAACTCTTATAACTAAGGCTATGACTGTTATTTCTTTTTTATCTACTACAAAAATCATTATTTTTCTAATGCGTAATTTAACAGAAGAACTGCTATAATACCATCATAATAGTTTTTTGTAAGTAATTTGAGTAAGTCTATATTTACTTTAATAGTTAGTCTTTGTTTATAAGCACTGGTCGCGTAGTCAACACTAGCCTCGTATTTCTATGATATGAAGAGTCTGTAGATAAAAGTGAAATATCCTTTAATCAAGGTTGGATGAGCTTTGTCAACACACTTTTTGTACTTTAAAGTTTTGTATATCATGTTGTTATGTTTTTAATTGTAAGGGTGTATTATGCTAAAAAACGATGGGTTTTTGTTTTAAAAAATACGTAGGACTACGTATTTTTTAAAACAAAAAGATGTACTATTTTGCAAGAGGTTTTGTTGTGTTGATTTTTTGACCTGAAGAAAATTTATATGAGAACCATCATTATAATTTGAAATAGTGAATATAAAAATTCTGTCATTAGGATTAATGCGAGTACAAAAGGTATAGAAAATACACCTGTACTTATGCGCTAATGCGTTCATGGGGCGTCGTATATCAATTAGGGCAGTAATACCATTGAAAAATGAGATGAATTTAAAAATAAATATACGCGTAGAAATGATAAATTTTCAGAATTCATAAGGCCTGCATGCTATACGTTTAAGATGCGAGCCTGTTGTGGAAGATTTTAAAAACTTTACAAGTATTACTGTAGTAAAATCGATATAAGACAAATCAAGACAAAACAATAGCGCCTCTGTTGTAGTGCACTTAAAAAGGTGTAAATAAGCGTTATGTCTATGGTGTTTTCAATGCTAATGGTACAACAATACGCTACAGCATTATAGCGCCATTGGTTAATAAAATAAACAAAAAATTATAAAAAACCCTTAAAAAAAAGTAAAAATGAAAACAGTAAAAATACTACTAGCAAGCATGATTCTTATAACAAGTTTAGCGTCATGTAGTTCAAATGATGACAATGATAACACATCAAATGAATGTGAAGAATTTATAGATCAAGATGCAAAAGGAACAGTAAAAGGTTTTGACTATACCAATCAGGGAGGTACTTATATCTTACTCTCTAGCGGAAAATATCAGTGTGCCATTAGAACAAAACAAGCAACTGGAGGCTCTTGTGCCTTTCCAGAATTTGACCCCTTTAGTAATACGCTTCTAGAAGTTAAAATTGTGTTTAATTTAGACGAATTGGTAACACAAACCATAACGTTTTCTGATGTTGCTGATGAGGATGGGAATCTAACCAATACCTTAAATTTTAACGCGATTCATTATGATACCACCGAAAATAGTACCTATACTGACTTAGAATTAGCAACTTGTGGGACATTAGAAATAACTGAAGTTAGTAGTACTGAAATTAGTGGAAAAATTGTCGCAGAAGGGCAACAAGGAAGTACCATTAATGGAAACTTTACACTAGAATTGTGTGAGTTTTAAAATACGTTTGTTATATAGCGGTTAAAAAACACCCCCACTCGTGGGCTAATACTTATGTATTGCAATTTAAAAATAAGTATGTTGAACCAAAATTGAGAACCGCAGTGGCTGAAAAACACTAAGAACTACCTGTTTTTTAAAACAATAGGAACCATTATTTTATATCACTTAATGTTTTATAGGTTTTTGAAGTACTCGGGGTGTGTTAACAAACTAAAAACTTTTTTGGCTTGATTGTTGTTGATTTAAATCACTTCCTAATTAATCAGTGCGTTTCACTCAGTGAAATGATACGTACACGCATTTTAGTTAGTAATTGTTATATGTAAATAGGAATTTAGATGCCTAAAATAGTAGTAAAACATTTAACAAAAGTTTAATTGGTGCGTATATACCAAGAACGAGATTCCAACGTAAATAATTAGAGTGAGTTAAGTAGTAGTAAAAATTAACAAAAAAAGATACTAAAAATTTTAGTAACAGAAAGAAAATAGCTACTCTATAAATTCTCTTTTTAAGAGTTGTAGTTTTCAAAATTTTAAAAACAAAAGATATAATTACTGTTCTTATTTTAATATAAAAAAAACAATAAATGGCATTTTACTTTTTTACAGAACCTTCAAAATTACTAGACCAAACAAGTACACAAGGATTTGGTGCTATTGATGAAGAAAATTATAGATTGGGTAACATGTTTGCGGCTAATCCATCAGATGAGCCAAAAGCTTTTGCTGTTATAAATGGTTCTGTGTTAGTACAACAAATAGGAGCATCTGATAAATATTCAATTATCCTAAAGCCTTCAGAACAACCAGATCTTGGTTTACCTAAAATAGACTTTATTATTTATAAAGGAATAAAAAAAGATAGTATTATTGATGGAGAGCAAGTTAAAATTCCTAGTTCTAATGAAAATGAAGATCACTTAATCAGAAATATATATGACAGCCTATCTTTATATGAGACTGCCGTAGCTTATGTCTTTCCTGACGAACCAGATGCTGCCACATCTCTTGGGTTTGCCTATAGTTCAGTTGCTACAGAGACTGCTTTACAGAAAGCAGATACCGATTTTCTTAATGATGTATTTTACACTAATGATGGGATTACTTTACCTGTTGTCAAATCAGGAGATCATATTGGTAATTTTGACAGTTCGGGTGATTTTGAAATTTTAATTATTTTTGAAAAAATAGGATATCAGCCTACATTTAGTTTAGCAAGAGAGTTAGATTCTAAAATTACTTTTACTGCATTAGCTGCAACTGCGTCTAATGCAGATACATTTGAGCGTAAACATGAAAAAGAACAAGTCTTGGCTTTTATAGATTCTGCTGCATTCTTTGGAGCTTTTTCAACTTTAGGACTCCAAGTTTATAATGGAAGTGAATTTGTGAACAAAACTGGAGATTCTTTATATACAGACGTTATCTCAAAACACATAAATAGAAATAAAATCTATTTAGATATTCGAAATGAGTATGATGATTCTTTTAACTATTATGAAAACTATGATAATACCGTAAGATGGAGTTTAGACAATACTGATACTTTAGTTGATGTTGAATATGATAGAAATCATGAATGGCCTATTTTAGTTATAGAGGACAGTCAATTTAACGTTGTAGCTGGTGACAATAAAACGATTCAACTATCTCTTCCAAATGCTGATAATGAATTCCCGCTAATTTATTTAAAGAGAGCTTTTAGAGAAGATTTAGGGATAGAAGCTTTACCAGAAACTATTGATAAATTTTTAACACCTATAACTATAGCTAATGTCACATTAGCTAATTATGTAAGGCTAAATCAAAACCTCATAATTCCACAATCTAACGATCTAGTTTTTTCAAATTATTTTCTGATAAAATATATAAAAAGAACGAAAGTAGATGATGATGATGGTAGCGGAACAGACACAAATAATCCAACTAGCGGATACTCTCTCCACAAGCGTGTTTATCTGGATAATTTGTTTCCTATTTTTGACATGCACATTCCATTCCAGAATACAGATTACACAAATTTAAAAGTATATCAAGATGTATCTCATATTGATAAGTTATTAGTTAAAGATATTGCACAAGCTAACATTGTAGGAGATTATACATTACGAGATTACACTTCGAGTATCGGTGTTGCACAAGATCCTGATTATGTCACATTTATTTCTTTTCCATTTACCTATAATAATAATGTAAATTTAAATGATGATGTGTTACCTCTAAGTACTATGGAAATGGGGAACAACAATCCGTTTTTAATCGAACTTAACTCATTAATTAGCTCTGTAGACCTTGTTAGAAGTGAGTTTACTAATAATGGACAAACAGTAGGTTTTTTAAAATTTATAAATAACACGGAAACAACAGATTCAACTTTTACTTCAACTGACTATACTTTTAACGATGTTATTATACTTTCACTAACTACGCAACAAAATACTGCTTTACAAACATTAAAGGACACTAATTTTCCAGATGGATACAAAATATATTTAGGAGTAAAAGATATTACTCCCATTATATCAGGAGGCAACACTTATTTTTCTTTTGAATTAGTGCTTAGAGGCTTACGGTCTCAAAATGATGAAATAGAGACTCACGTAGTAGATTCTGGTATTATTGCATATACTGATGCACAAATACTTGGGATAGATAGCGGACATGTATTTCCTGTTTCTCAAGCTTATATAGAAGAAGATTTTGGTGAAAGAACTGGCGGAAGACACAAAGGGATTGATATTGAAACGACTTCAGATGCAACAACACCAGGGTCACCTGTTTATGCTGCTCGTGGTGGAACAGTTGAAAGAATTATTAAAGCAACTAATAATGGGACTATTACTGCCTACCTTACAGAAAATGGAGGAACAGATAATAATGCAGCTGGGATTCGTGTAAGAATTCTTGGTGACAATGGCTATTATTATTATTATTTTCATTTAGCTCCAGGAACTAATGACCATTTAAATATAGGAGATGTTGTAGCTATTGGAGATCAAATAGGGGAAATTGGATTATCTGGGGAAGGAAATGAGGTAAATAGTCCTGCTTGGACACAATATCATTTACATTTTGAAATATGGAGTGGTACAAATTATAGAACAGATAAAGTTAGTCCATATACCGTTTTTCCAGAACTAGCATTACTGCCTTTTGATACTCATAGAAACGATTAGAAAATGAATAAAACAATCTATTTAGTAATATTTATTCTCAGTCTGTATAATTGCAAACAGGTTGAGAAAAAAAATTTGCCTAATAAAGCAGCAGATACTTTAGAAAATACTGTTGAAATTAAAGACGAAATTACGCTTAAGAATAGTGAAACTAAAAATCAAAAAAAATGTGTTACAGATATTTTTTTAGAAGGTGCAATTCCTACATTCAATTATAAAAGTATTTATAAGCAAAATTATAGTAGTAACACTTTCTTACTGGATACATTGTTTAAAAATTTTAACGCTTTACATATAAAAGCTGTTAAAAATAATAATAGAAATTATACAGAATTTTCACAAAAACACACACCATCAGCAAATATCAAAACATCAAAAATAAAAGAAAATACATTTGGCTTTTTTATAGGATTAGACTCTATTAATATAAAAGATAATAAAACAAACGTATTAGAATATGCTCAAATAAACTTCCCAACAAAATATTACAAAAACACCAACAAAGATCTTTTTAAAATTAAAAAAGATTCTTCTTTAATAGACATTGGCATAACTAAACAAGAGTTTGCATTAATTTTCGAAAAAGACACAAAAAAATTATGCGACACAGTATTTGTTGGTAACGAAACAGACGAGAGCTTTTACATTTTTAAAGAAGGAAAGCTTAATAAAATAATATTTAATTTTTATACGCCGTAATTATGATAGCAATTACTGATGCAAATAATAGCGTCTTCTCTAATTTGGAGTTAGAGCCTATACAGAGTGCAGTTATTCCTACTGAAGCTGAAATCAATTCACTTATCGGAGCTTCAGAGTTTATTAATGAATCTATTACAACTGCATTTAAAAATTTATTGATTAGAATTAGTAATGATATTAATGATATATATACTCCTATTTCAATAGAGGTTCAAAACAACTCATCTATTATGTTTAATAGAGTAGGTTTCTATTATGATGGTAGTAATACTCTAAGTTTTTCAAATAACGACAATGCTTTAGCTGCTGGAACAGAAATAATTATTGATGAATTAAATGATTTTACAACATTTCAAGAAATAGCTTATAATGCTTTCCATGACAATAGTTGGGCGCAAGATGCTAATAACATTAGGGCTATGGAAAATTCCAACTTGCAAAAATTACATTATATAACTGTTTATAGTGATTCAAACGCTAATACAGGGTTTAATCATACGGCAAACTTAACTAATGAAATAAACATTTTAAACGTAAGAAGTGAAAGTACTCAGAGATTTTTGTTGATTGGCTTTGATAATAATACAGATGCCAATCCAGAAATGCCTAATGTTAGAATATATAATAATTCTGATGGTCAATTAAAATTTAGAGTCAAGGTAGAATACAGCAATTATGTTAACCCTACTGCCGAAGGAGGCATGGCAGGAGCTTTTGGTCCTGCAATACCTAATGATAATAATCTAGACGGAACAATTGGAACAAATGAAAATGTTCATCTTAATAGGCATTTTTTAGATTACTTCCCTAATCAAACAAATGCGACTGATATAGAAGGAGATATTTATAGTAGAGTTGTCCAACCTCAAAGTCATTGGAATATTGATTTTGATGATAGAATTAGAGGAGGAGAAGTAACCATCGAATTTTTTCCAGAACCAGAAAACATAAATCTTTGGAACGAAGGAAATCATCATTTTTTTAAGTTTCACATAAGAGGTAAAAACCCTACATATCTACAAGTACAAAATTACTTAACTAATCAAAACTACTTAGGTAGGTTTTGGTTTATGGTAAGAAAACTTCGCCAAGAATCAGGCTCTATAGGAAATTTTAACGGAATTAATAGAACCAATAATAATTATGAATTTAGACATTTTGATAGAGTAACTAATATCAATCAATATAATCATAGAAAAAATTCAGATAATGGATTTCCTGTCTTTGGATTCCCAAGAGGTTATGGAATGACACAAATAGATAATATAGGAACAGCCAATACAACCGATGTTCCAAACCCTCCAGCTTTAGGTGATACTATGGAAGTGCAAATTAGTACAGGCACAACAGCTGGAACTCGCACTGTAGATCATTATAGAGTAATAGTTGCTACAGATCAAGAAGTATGGCATTGGAAAGAGAATATCGATAGAAGTGTTTGGTTTTTAGAGACAGAAAAGATGAATACTACAATAAATGAAATAACTAGAATAAGAGATAGAGTAGTTGCTTGGAATACTGCTCATCCTACAGATTTAGTTGTAATACCTACTCCTGAATACTATAATACTGTTATTTATTGCTGGACAGCAAGTGCAATTACTGAATTTGCCCCATATAACAATCTTTTTAACCAAGGTACACCACCAACAATTATTAACCAAGGAACAAGGCAATTGAAATCTTTCTTTGATGCTATGCTGCTCAAAACATATAACGGTATCCCAAATGGACATTTTATGGACATTAATAATGCCTCGAGTAATCCATTGATAAAACCTGTATTGACCATCTATAATTCAACAACTCCTAATCCATTTTATGTAAGAAACCTATCAAATAGAGATGATTAGATATTATATTAAAATATTAATAATTGTTTTAAGTCTTACTTCCTGTAAAAAGCAAGAGGGTATAAGTACACGGCAATTAATTTCAAACTATAATCTTGAAAGTTATGGAGATTATAAAGGAGCGAAGAAGCAACAAAACAAGTGGTTTTCGAAGGACTCTATGCAAATTTTTACTTTATATGAAAATCACAAAACAAATCATTTTCTTTACATAGTTCAGAATAAAAAAAATGACACCATTTTTAAATTTTTTGATAGTGCAGCTATAGAGTTAAAAATTCGAGATTTCGTTAAACTGAACAATAGCTATTATGTTACGCTTTGGGAACCTTCTTTGGAGAACTATAAAGGAAAGCTCACATTACCGAATAGTAAAAATGACAATTACGAAAGCTTATATAGATACGACTCTTTAAACATCTATAAAATAGATACATTATCTTATCTGTTAACTAAAATAGAAAAACCATCACTTAAACATATTGAAGAAACAGCTAAAAGAGATTTCAACATAAAAGGCAATTTTAAAGCTATTAAAAATAATTCAAAAATAAGGTTAATAAAGAGTACGCTACATAATCAAAAGGCTTTATATAGTTACGATGTTGGATTAGAGATTAAAAAAGACAATGAAGAATATAGTTTAGAACCCTACTTATTTAATGAATCTAAGATAGAATTAGACAAAAACAACTTATCATCATATAGTGATAGATTTTTAATTGATGAAAATTTCAAAGGAGATATAAAATATTATTATCAATATGACAATAAATATAATAACCTAGGGTTTTCAAAAATAGACTTTATTTTTCATCAATCTAATAAGCAACATGTAATAAAGACGTCTCTTGACAGTTTATTTGTTCTTGATAAAAATTATAGAATTAAAAAAATAGACTCTTTAAGTTCATTGCGGGTCGAAGCTTTTAAATATAAAAATGGAGATTATTTTTTTCATGTAGCTCAAGATCCTCTTGAATATTGGAGCGGCTCTTTTCCTATCATATACAACATAGATACTATAAATTGGAAAATTCGACGTGTTGTACCAATTGGCAATGAAAGTGATAAAAAAACCAAGAAACTAGTAGAAACTCATAAGATCGAAGTTTTATCAAATATTCATAACAGCAGCTTAAAATTTATTTTAGAAGATTTTGAAATAGTAAGAGGTAATGATGAATTTAAAATAATAAAAACTAAACAATAATGCCAACACCACAATTTTATCCGGCTTTAAATAAACTAATTAGTTCAGACAGTTTGCCAGAACCAATTAAGTTTATTGTAGAAAGTGTATCAAACAAACTTTTTTATAAGGCATATTATACAGAAAAAAGTATACATGGTGAAGCTGCTTATCATCATATTATTTTAGTTTTTAATAAAGAAATAGGTTTTAATCTTTTTGGTGGTGAAGATGGTTTTGAAATATTATTTAACCCAGGAAGTACAGAAAACACAACAGAGCTACCTCTATCTATATACCATAATCTCCCAATTTTAAAGTATGTTCGTCAAGTAAAGATGGAAGACCTTAATTCAGTAGAAGATTATTTTAATCTTATTCTGGAAATGTTTGATATCTCCAAGCAAGAACTATTGCTTGAAGCCATTAATGTATTTTTTAATGGATATTCAGACCCAATAAGTACGTTTGTAACTCAATTTAATACTAATCCAGATTATAGTTCATATCCTCCACTTGAGAATCCTATTTCTAATGATGAATTCGATGAGCAATATAATATTATATCTGAAATTGTTTCTCAATTAGAAGATAGTGGTATTAATGTTTATCAATATATACTAGAAAATCATATTGATATTTCTAGTATTTCTGTTGGATTTGAAAGCTTAAAACAATTGTTCAATAGATGGTTAGGGGAATTTTCATTTGATACATTTATTAACCTTTTTATTCCAAAATTTTCTGTGTCAGTACCGCAATTAGAAGTTGCACTGGCTTTCCCAAGAAAATGGTTACAACCTGTAGATGCTAATGGAGAAGTTAACCCAGATACTAATGTAAAGTCCATGCTTACCTATAATGCGGGAAGCATAAATTATCATTCAGAAACAGGTTTAGAACTTAGCCGAGCATTATAATAAAATAAAATTATTTTATGATAGTATTAATAGATAATGGTCATGGTGGCCTAATAAATGGCGAATATCAAACAGCAGGCAAACGTAAAGATTGGCAAGGTAATGGTATTATTTATGAAGGAGAGTTTAATCGTGCTATAGTAAATGGTATTATAGAAGAGCTTACGTTTTTAAACATACCTTATGTAAACATCGCTCCAGAATATTGGGACGTACGTTTAGAGACTCGTGTAAAACGTGCTAATAAATATGCAGCGCAAAGCAGTTTTTATTTAAGTGTACATAGCAATGCTGGTGGTGGTCATGGGAGTGAAATATTTACCTCTCCAGGTAATACTAAAAGCGATAAAATAGCCAGTGTTTTTGGAGAAGAGTTCCAAAAAGAATTTCCAGACAGAACATTGCGTACAGATTTTAGTGATGGTGATTTAGATAAAGAACGACGCTTTTATGTACTCACTAAAACGAAGATGCCAGCAATATTAACGGAGAATTTTTTTATGGATAATTTCGAGGAATTTCGAGATATTTTGAATACCAGAGCAGGTAGACGTAAAATCATAGACTACCATGTAAATGCAATCATAAGAACAAGAGTAGAAATATTTAAGAAGACGACACCTTTAAATTTTAGGTTATGATGCTTTTTAATTGAGCGGAGAGTGGAAAAAATGAATATAAATTTTATGAAAATAAATTAAAATGAAACACATAAAACACATAATAGCGCTTATCGTAATTAGCTGTGCAATGCTTTCATGCAATACTCTAAAAACAGCGGTATACGATCAATATTCGTATCAAAAAACAGTAGAAATAAAAGTAGAAGCAGAACACCTAATGGATAAAGCCACGACACCATATCAAGACCATTTACAAGATATAGGTGAATTAGGAATGGAAATTCAAAAAATAATTGAATACGAAAAAAATAAACCCAATAACGAGATTACCTATGCCATGTGGCAAGTATTAGCAAATAAAGACAAAAATCTATTAGTGGGTTTCTTTAAGCGTTGGAAAGAAAAAGGACAATTAAAATCTTTTTTTGTTGAAGAAGCTAAAGCACAAATTATGAGCGCTATGGATTTGTTAATTCAGTACGAAGCAAAAAAGGATAAAGAATCAAAAGATGGATTATTACAACTAATAACACAATAGGGCATGGATTTTGACGCAATACTAAAGGAACTAAAAACATCCTTAATTTCTCTTTTTGGAGATAAATGGGCAGATTTAAAAAGAGAATCTAAAAAAGATATCGACCAGTTTTTAAACGATAGTAAAGATAAACTAAAACGTTGGACAGAGCTTTTGGTAAATGGGGATTTAGATTTAGAGGATTACGAGTGGCTGATAAAAAGCCAAAAAGATGTAATGCTGATGCAAGCCTTACATAGTGCAGGCGTAAATAAAATTAGCTTAGGGCATTTTAAAAATAAAGTGATAAAAGTAATTATAGATGTTGTTAAGACCATAGTGCTTTAAAAAAATAATCAGTAATAGGTATTTATAATTATGACAGAAGAATTAACTTTAGAGAAAAAGAATCAGATCATGACAACCAATCAAATTAAAGATCAAGATATTGCTCATTGTATTGAAAGTTGTGCTATAGATAATGAGTATTGGATTGATAAAGAACAAATAGCAAAACAATTACAAGTGCCCGTAGATGTTATACAAAAAATTGTTAAAAAATCTCAAACTATTGTTTTAAATAGTGAAGGCGAATTAACCACAAGAGCATTATACAAACAGAGAACGCCGTTTTTTGATAAACTATTAAATAGTATAAAAAACAAAATAGATTAATGGAATTTTTAAGCTCAATATTTACCGAAGGTGTTATCCTTTCTGCTCTAGGAGGATTGGCATATCCTTTGTTAACATTACTTGAGCGTATACAACAACCCAATGCAAAAAAGATAGATTTAAAAGACGTGTCATTTTATGTGTCAATTCTTATTTATGTATTTTTAGCAAGTGTTGTAGGTTATATCTATTTTCATGGAAAAGGAAATTTTGAAGTTAACGATAGACTTTTAGCATTCCATGTTGGTATTACAGCTCCTCTACTTATAAGAACACTGGCAACAGCACTTCCAAAAAATTCTACACCAATACTACCTAAAAAATAATGGTAAAACAAAAAGATACCACCATATATAATTGCCATACACATACTTTTACCATAGATCATGTACCTAATTTGTTTGGAAAGAAAATGTTGCCTTTACTATATCAAGTTGTAACAATGCGTTTAGTAAAGTGGTATTACCTTAATCTTACAAATAGAAACAGGCGGTATAGAAAATTAGTTCATTATAAAAATAAGGTCAAATACTTTTTTTTAGATGTCTTAAAGTTTACAATAGTTGGGTATTGGATTTACACACTCATACTGTTTTTATTAAATTGGATGTTTAAAATTGTCTCTAACATTATTGTAATAGATGGTTTTTTTAGCAAGCAAAGTAAGGCGGCATATAAACGTTATATAACTCTAGGTCGTTATGCAACATATAGTAAACAGGGACAAGGTAAAGTGTTTGATTTGTTAGAAAAAACCTACGATAAAAATACCAAATTTGTTGTATTACCAATGGATATGGATTATATGGAAGCAGGTAAGCCTATTGCTAATTATATGCAACAGTTAGAGGAACTACTAAAAGTTACGAAAAATAATAAAAATAATCTTTTACCATTTGTGTTTTTAGATCCAAGACGAATTTCAGAAACCATTAATTTAGATGGGGTTAATTCTTATGAAAATTATGTAAAACGCAATTTGTCTAGAGGAGTCTTCCATGGTATCAAAATGTATCCTGCTTTAGGCTATTATCCTTTTGATACTAACCTAATAAAAACCTATAAATTTGCACAAGAATATCAAATTCCAATCATAACACATTGTATTGAAGGAACTGTTTTTTACAGAGGTAAGAAGAAGAAAGAATGGTGTCATCACCCTATTTTAAAATACAGAAAAGACAAAACTAAAGCGCCAATTTCTATCCCATTAAAGCAAAAAAAGAACTACGATTTTACAACCAATTTCACTCATCCGTTAAATTATCATTGCTTATTAAATAAAGACTTGTTGTCAGAATATCTCGGCGTAGAAACCGATTTGAGCAAACTAAAAATCTGTTTGGCTCATTTTGGAGGTACAAAAGAATGGAATCGTTATTCTGAAGACAATTGGAACAATTACAATAATAATATTTCTCATCTGTCAAAAAATGAATACCTAAACAAAAAAATAAAAAACACGCTTAATCATGGAAGCTCCAGAACCATCTGGTGGAATGCTAGTTGGTTATCTATAATCTATGATTTAATGATTCAATACGAAGGTGTTTATACAGATATTAGTTTTATCATCTTTAATCAAGAATTGTTCCCGCTTTTAAAATACATATTAGAAGATGAAAAGGTAAGTCATAAAATCCTTTTCGGAACCGATTATTATGTAGTAGCACAAAAAAATACAGAAAAGGCACTCTTTCAAAATTTGCGCAGCTATATTGGCGAAGATTTGTTTTATAAAATTGCTAACAAGAATCCAAAACAGTTTTTGAGTACTAATTTTAAAAATTTTTAATTTTCAATGAATATTTCTACACTGTTTGATAGTTTAAGTACACGTTTTGGGTTGTTAAAAGCTAAAATGAAGGTTGAGAATTCCGTCAATGACTATGGATTACAATTAATGCTAGAAAATACAGTAATCAGTATACTAAATACGGTTTATAATTATCAACTGGTTAATGCAAATAGCATTGAATATAATTATCCGGCAGTGGATGGTTTATGTAATGACAATGGAATTGCTTTACAGATTACATCCACATTTAATAAAACGAAAATAATATCAACAGTAAAAAAATATCTAAAAAACGAAGTTTATAAAACACATGACAATTTAAAGTTCTTCTTTTTAAAAGATATTAGATCAATTAATAAGGATACTATTAAGGAAATAGAAACTCTTTTAGTTCAAAAAAATATCCGTTTTGATCAGAAAACATGTTTTATAGATTACGATACTATTTACCAGAAACTGTATTACGATCAAGATGTTTCCAAGACGCAAAAAGTCTTGGAAATTATAGATAAAGTTTTAGGAGTACTTCCAACAGATAAAATCTCAGGTTTTACCTCTATAGGTGTATCATTTGAAAATGATGAGATACAAAACACGAAATTAGTTATAGATAGTATATTAAAACAAGGAATTAATACTTATATAACATCAGAAGAGCTTTATAAATCCTTTAAAGAACATAAAGATTTTGATTATTTAATTTTTACTAATGAAGCTACAAAAATTCAGCATATAAAACATTTTATTATTATCCTCTCTGATAAATATATTAGTTGTAATCTAGCAAATTCATTAAAATGTTCCTTGCTAAAGTATATTATTAATGAAAGTGTTAAAACCAAGATAGTGGCATTTAACGCTTATTTAAAAAATATAAAAAATATTCAGAACAAGCGTTTTTCTACTTATAGTTTTATAGATAATGTTCCTGAAAATATTCAGGAGTTTACAGATGATTTCTTAAAAGAGTTTTTATCTTCAAAAGTTAATGAAGTTATAGTGAATCCTGAAAACATAAAGAGTAGCCTTATTAATATTCGTAAAGGATTTAAGCATAAAATTCTTAAAAACACCAAACAATATAAGACTATTTTATTTTTCATGGAAAACATGGATATAGAGATTCTTTATGTCGTATTAAAAAATCGTTTTTCAACAAAAGAGGCAATAAATTATCTTAAAACTTTATCTCATACATTTAATTCAAAAAATATTAATGTATTAATTCCTCGAAATCCAGATCATAAAACACGTCGGGTTATACAGAATTTTAAGTATGAACTAAAGCATTCAAATGTGTATTATATTGACGAGTTCCTTTTTGAAGAAACTATTAAAAATATTTCGCAGTTACCAATTTTAGGCGTAGAAGATTTTGTGAAACCTGTAATCAAAGAAAAAGGAAAAATAATTCATCTATCTAATATTTTTCATTGGATTATTGAAGAGCGTTATCCATCAATAGCAATAATAAAAGCACCAGGAGGTATTGGGAAAACTACATTAGTTGAGAAAATACATGATGATTTTATTGATAAAGAAAATCAATACAAATATTTAGTACTATTCATTGAGGCAAATGACTTTATAAAAAACTTTGGTCTTGTAGATTTTTCAGATGAAAATGAATATGATTTGTATACAATTTTTAAGAAATGCCACAGTCAAGGAAATAATATTGATGAACAATTATTTTATAATAACTATAGGCATGGAAATATCTTGATGATTATTGATGGCGTCGATGAAATTATATCTACAATTACAAGCTTTAATTTAGAAACATTTTTGGCTAAAATATCTCAATTTGCAGAAAAAATAGGTAAAGGAAAGATACTATTGACTAGCAGAGATCTTTATGTTAAGGATATTGAAAGTTTTTTAAATAGTGTTAATGGAAATGAAAAATCTATAGTTACTTACGATTTAATGCCATTTAATAAAGATCTAGCACTAGAATATTTTAAACTGAATGCATTGTCTGAAAGTCAATCTAATACTGCATTAAATTTACTGGAAGGTTTTGTGTTGGAGATTGATAAAAACGAAGAGTATATTTACCCTCCTTTCGTTTTAGATATTGTTTTAGATTTTATTAGAGTTACTAATGAAATAGACAATGATATGTTAGATTATAGCATGTTTGATTCAAAATATTTGGTGCAAAACCATAGGTTAGATTATATTATTCAACAAACATTTAATAGAGAAAATAACAAGAAATTTACTTATGGTTATGATCTAGGAATAGATGAGCAAGTTGCCTTCTTTTGCCTAATGGCAATAGAAAAAAAAGGACATATAAAAGAAAAACAAGTTTTACCCTTATTAAATCAATTGGGTTATATCAGTAATTCAGAAAAAATTGCACAAAGTCTGAAGGATCACCCTTTTTTGAAAGAGAATGATGGTGTGTATTCATTTCTGTACCGCTTTTTAGAAACAGAATTTTCAATAATTGGACTTTTTAACTTATTGAAAAAACAGGGATTCACAAGTTATAATGATTATTTTATAGATGTTTTTGCATATGAATGTAGTTATAATTCCATTATTTCAAAGGGGCTGATGAAGAAAATAAAATTAGATAGTTTCTTTACAGACAAGAATATTATACCAATTATTGCAGATGCGATTCGAACAATTTTATTGAGGAAAGAAATTAATATTAACCAAAAAAAAGCTGTTAGTAATCTTTTTTTATTATTGTATGAGTACTTCTATAAAAAAAGTGATATAAGACTTCTTACAAACACGCTTATAAAGAACATATTCAGTCATAATAACAATCAATATATTTCTAACTTTTTTCTTTATGATATTCCTGATAGCTTAAACATGATACTAGACTTAAGAGGTCTATACTTTAGTTGTTCTGAAATTAATAACTATGCGAATTTTGTGTTTTGTGATTTTGATGAAATCACATCATTTGAAAATTCTTGTAGAATAGAAAATATTAATCTGACTGGTGTTTCAATATTTGATAAGTTGGATAGCTTATCGTTGTCAGAGGAGAATTTTGATAATGTAAGAGGTAATGACAATAGTTTACACAAAATTTTAAGTTTAAAAAAATTAGGTAAAGGTGGAATTGAAAAAGAATTGAGAAAATACTTAAAGGCGTTTTATAATAATCGAATATTGAAAGACAATATAACTATTCGCCAACTAAAGACGAATTACCAAAACAAGCATTTAGTAAATCTAATTACTGAAGAAATGGTAAGAGAAGGAGTATTATCTGTTTCTGACGAAACAATCACTTTAAATCCAAATTTAAAAGGAAAGATTAATAAATTTGTATATCAAGCTAGATCGTTTATTGAAATAAAAAGGGTATATCGAAAGATTGCAATGAATATGTGATTTTGTTTGTAAATCTTCATACGGGAAAAGTTAATCTTGTCAAAGATGATATCAAAAGGAATTTTTATAATAGAAGAAAAGATAAATATTCCAAAGCACTATGATTTATGAGATGCACTAGGCTTTATAAGATATTGTCGCTCCCACACGAAAGAATGCTTTCGGTAGCAAGGAATAGCTGTAAATGATAAACATTATACGAGTTCTTTTGTTAAATTATACATTAGAAAAATGATGATTTTGGTAACACAACCAACATATATAGAAAAACATTCAAATCCAGACTTAGAAGAATGATTTTAGCAATTGATGTACATTACAAAGGACATGGTAGTGCTCGAGCGGTAGGGGCTTTGTTTCATTGGAATGCTATGAAAGCAGAACAGGTTGTAATCGAATCCATAGCGGATGTCCAACCATAAATTTCTGGTCAGTCTTACAAAAGAGAGCTGCCTTGTGTCATGACAATTATCAGAAAGATACAACTTTCAGAAATAGAGGTTGTTATAGTAGATGGTCATGTGTATGTAGATAATAATAAAACCTACGGTTTAGGAGGTTATACTTGGGAGGCTATAGAGTACAAAGTACCTGTAATAGGTGTTGCTAAAAGAGGATTTTTTGCGAATAAGCAAACGGTAGTAGAAGTTATACGAGGATAAAGTAAAAACCTTTTATATGTTTCTAGCATTGGCATAGACAAAGAGGAAGCCGCAAAAAAAATAAAAGAAAAGCAATGTCAGAGGCATACATAATAATAGAGGGTTATTTTATATAGAGGCACACGTTACAAACCTAGCCCTAGAGTAGAGTGTGTTTTAACAAATAGCAGGGACAATTTATAGTCTTGAAAATGGAGATGCTAAACTATCTGGTTCCACATATAGAGTTATTAAAAAATGAAAAATTTCTATAGTGATTTTTGGAGAGGTCTATCTTTATCTGCTAAAATACGCTAATACTCTAATCTAAATTTAAACAATATATTATCTTTGCAGCTTAATCCTGAAATGAGTTCGGGATGTTTTGAATCGATAGGAAGCCTATAAGTTAATTGTAAGCGATCGTTATTATTAATAAAGAAACAGATGAAAACAAGCACAGTTGCAGAATTATTGTCTCAAGAAACCACTCACATTGATGTTGAGGTAAAAGGATGGGTAAGAACATTTCGAGCAAATCGTTTTATTGCTCTTAATGATGGTTCTACAATTAATAATATTCAATGTGTTGTTGATTTTGAGAATACAGATGAAGCCCTGCTTAAGCGTATTTCTACAGGAGCTGCTGTACATATAAAAGGGCAATTAGAAGAAAGTCAAGGTAAAGGGCAAAGCGTTGAAGTTCAAGTAAAATCTATTGAAATTTTGGGTGAAGTTGATCCAGAAGAAGTGTCAAAAACAATTATGCAACCAAAGCGTCATACTTTGGATAAATTGAGAGCACAAGCGCATTTAAGAACTCGTACCAATACCTTTAGTGCCGTGATGCGTTTACGTTCTAGTTTGTCTTTCGCCATTCACGACTACTTTAACAAGAATGGATTCTATTACATGCATACACCAATTATTACAGGAAGTGATGCTGAGGGTGCAGGTGAAATGTTTAGAGTAACCACTTTAGACCCTAAAAATCCACCCTTAACTGAAGAAGGCGAAGTTGATTATAGTCAAGATTTCTTTGGAAAAGAAACCAATCTTACGGTTTCGGGTCAATTAGAAGCCGAAACGTATGCAATGTCTCTTGGTAAAGTCTATACTTTTGGTCCAACATTTAGAGCTGAAAATTCTAACACTTCTAGACATTTGTCTGAATTCTGGATGATAGAACCAGAAGTTGCGTTTATGGATTTGGATGGCAACATGGACCTCGCAGAAGACTTTATGAAATACGTCCTTAGCCACGTTCTTAAACATAATAAAGAAGACTTAACGTTTTTGGAGCAACGACTAATCCAAGAGGACAAATCAAAACCCCAAGCGGAGCGAAATGAAATGACACTTACAGAAAAATTACATTTTGTAATTGACAATAATTTTAAACGTGTAAGCTATACCGAAGCTATTGATATTTTGCGTAACAGTAAACCTAATAAAAAGAAGAAGTTTAAATATCTTATCAATGAATGGGGTGCAGATTTACAGTCAGAACATGAACGCTTCTTAGTAGAAAAACACTTTAAATGTCCTGTGATCTTGTTTGATTATCCAGCTAATATTAAAGCATTTTACATGCGTTTAAATGAAGACGAAAAAACAGTACGAGCCATGGATATCCTATTCCCTGGAATTGGAGAAATCGTTGGAGGAAGTCAACGCGAAGAACGCTTAGATGTGCTCAAAGAAAAAATGGCAGCTCTTGGAATTCCAGAAGAAGAATTGTGGTGGTATTTGGATTTAAGAAAATACGGAACAGCAACGCACTCTGGCTTTGGTCTTGGATTTGAACGTCTAGTGATGTTTGTTACAGGAATGGGGAATATTAGAGATGTAATTCCTTACCCAAGAACACCTCAAAATGCCGAGTTTTAAATAAAATGCAGCTAATAGACCAAAACAATCTATGTTCTTTCAATGAAAATAGATTGTTTTTTTTATTTTTATAAGACCATTTTTTATTTAAAATGTCTAGCTTGAAACACTTACACCGTGTTTTAGACTAACGTTAAGGCGAAACCAAAAAACTATCGTCTATGCAACAAAGAAGTCGAAAGGGCAGAGCGAGGTGCTGAGTTAAAATTAAATGGTATTAAACCCTAAATATACAGATGCTTAAACAGTATTTACAATTTAAATTATCGCAAAAATTATCACCACAGCAAATCCAGCTGATGAAATTGATACAACTCCCTACGCAAGCGTTTGAACAACGTATAAAGCAAGAGTTGGAAGAGAATCCCGCTTTAGAAAGTGGTAAAGAAAATAATGAGGATTTTGAAGATAGCTTTGACAATAGCCCAGAAGATTTTGGCGACAACGATACCATAAATGCAGAGGATATCAATGTCGATGAATACTTGAGTGATGACGAAGTGCCAGACTATCGTATGCAGGCTAATAACTATAGTGTGGATGATGAAGATAAACAGATTCCCTATGCGTCGGGAACCTCTTTTACACAGCATTTAATCAACCAACTCAATACCTTTCGTTTGGATGATGAAGCCCAACAAATTGCTGAGTTTTTGGTAGGAAGTGTAGATGACAGTGGTTATATCCGTCGTTTATTAACGGATATAATGGATGATTTGGCATTTACTCAAAATGTATATACCACAGAAGATAAGATTGAAGCGGTTTTGGCTGTAGTACATCAACTTGATCCAGCGGGTGTAGGCGCACGGAACTTGCAAGAATGTTTACTGTTACAGTTGCAAAGAAAAGGACAAAGTGAAACTATAGCATTAGCAACAAGTATTATCGAGAAGGGCTTTGAGCAATTCACAAAAAAACACTACAAAAAATTACTGCAAAAGTTCAACATTGATGAATATCAACTTAAAGATGCAATCCTAGAAATCGAACGCCTAAACCCCAAACCTGGAAGCGCGTATTCAGGAAATACCCGTATTGTAGAGCATGTAGTACCAGACTTTACAATTCGAATTCAAGAAGGCAAATTAGAACTGACCTTAAATGGACGTAATGCGCCAGAATTGCATGTTTCTAGAACCTATAATAATATGCTTAAAGGCTATAAGGAATCTAAAGAAAAGTCAAAATCTCAAAAGGACGCCGTACTGTTTATTAAACAAAAGTTGGATGCGGCTAAATGGTTTATAGAGGCTATTAAGCAACGCCAGCAAACCTTGTTTGTAACGATGAGTGCTATTATGTATTACCAAAAAGACTATTTCTTATCAGGAGATGAACGCAAATTAAAACCTATGATATTAAAGGATGTCGCTGAAGAAATTGACATGGATGTATCTACAGTTTCACGTGTTGCCAATAGTAAATATGTAGATACGCCATATGGCACCAAATTGATTAAGGATTTTTTTAGTGAGTCCATGAAAAATGACCAAGGTGAAGATGTCTCTACAAGAGAGATTAAAAAGATTTTGGAAACGGTAATTGATGAAGAGGATAAGAAAAAACCACTCACCGACGAAAAACTGGCCAAGTTGCTCAAAGAAAAGGGCTACCCTATTGCTAGACGTACAGTGGCTAAATATCGAGAGCAACTAGATTTACCTGTGGCTAGACTAAGGAAACAGATCTAACTATGAATGGATTTATTCGAAGCATATCTTATATTTTTCATCCATTGTTTATGCCTTTTATCGCGGTAGTGCTCTTTTTTTTAAAGTCCCCAAGGTATATTCCAATAGAGTTTATAAAGGCAAAGCTCACGGCTTTATTTTTATTGAGTATCATGCTGCCTATTTTAGTGTTTTATATGCTTAAAACCTTAAATGTAGTTAAGCATATCCACCTAAAATCTACTAAAGAACGAATTATACCCTTAGTACTCAATTGTATCATTATTGGATATTTGAATTATAGCAGCTTTCCGGCAAATCAATGTATTGAACTGCATTATTTCTTTATAGGTGTCATATTCTCAACTTTAAGTTGTCTTATCTTGGCAATACTGAAGTTTAAGGCCAGTATCCATATGATTGCTACTTCAGGTGTTTTAATGTTTTGTATCGCCTTAAGTATCCATTATAGCATTAATATTATAGGTACAATTGCGCTAATGTTCATCCTTGTTGGTGCTATTGCTACCTCAAGACTACACATGAAAGCACATTCTATTGAAGAATTAATAGTTGGGAGTGTTGTTGGTGTTATACCACAGCTTATACTGTTAAAATTTTGGTTATAGTAGATAGAAAATAAGACCAATTTTTACAAGTTTCATGTCAACAGCAACAGCTTCAGTGGTTGTAATCTCATCAAAAATGGGATTCAAACCATAATAGATTTGAATGTTCCAGGTGTCATAACCTGCATTTAGAGTAAGGCCGTATTGGAGTTTGTTTATATCTGAAAGGCCTTTGGTTTTTGTAGTTTCGGAACTTACTTTTAATACCGAACGTGAGGCAAAGACATAACCAAATTTTAAACCACCGTATACACGCCAAAATTTATAGGAGCTAGGATTTGATGTTCTCCATCGGATTTCTAAAGGAAGTTCTATGCCGTGAAGTGAGGTTCTATTACTAGAAAAATCAGCAGTATTTAAAATCGTATAGCTGGTACTATTGGAATTAGATTCGGTTATTGCTAAGTTGTGATTTACGAAATCTAGGGCATAACCAAGCCCAACACCAAACCCAAAAGTGCGTGTCTTATTAATGGGTATATCAAGAATTTTACCAAATGCACCACCAATTGAAAATCCACTCTGTGATAAAGCAGTAGGCTTTTTTGCGAGAAGGTTATAGTGGATGCCAAAATAGAATTGATCTTCTTTATATCGTGTATCCACAATTGTGCTGCTTGATGCGTCTTGTAAAGATTCTTGGGCTAGTACTACAAACCCAAAACTAAAGACCATTAAAGTTATAAAAAATTTCATTATATAGGTTTATAACAAATATAAGGCAAAAAAAAGAGCACCCTAAAAAGAGTGCTCTAGTATATGTAATAAATTAAGATGGTACTATTGCATATTTGTTAATGCATCACCCTTACCTGTTGTATAGTTGATTTTTAAAGCATTTACTTTTCTAAGCTCTTGCTTTACATCACCAACTATTCCCATGTTTGCATCTTTATCTACTTTTAAGGAAACTGTTAAGAAAGGAATCAGCTCTTCTCTTAAAGCAGCTCTTTCAGAACTAATAAAAGCACCTATTTCATCCAATTTGGCAAAGTTGTCATTAAGTTGAATCGTTGCGACATCACCAAATTTTTCATAACCTTTGCTAGGTTTTCCCATGTAAATATAGCTGATTGGATTCTTTTTATCCAATTTTTCAACTTGGTCTGCTAATGGTAATTTATTCTGTATTTTCAATGAATTCTCTCTCATCACGGTCGCTACCATGAAGAAGAATAATAACATAAATACAATATCTGGCAATGATGCAGTCGAAATTGCAGGTAAATCCCCTCCTTTTTTCTTTTTAAATTTAGACATAAGTAATCTCTTTATTTAAATTATTGAACTTCTGAAAGTTTTTGAGGATATTCCAGTTTAATTTGGTCAATTACCTCTTTCAGTTTTGTTCTATTTCCAACCCATTGCACGTTTTTATAGTTATTTTGCATTTCTATAAAACTCATGCCAGAGAATCCGTTTTTAGGCCCAACTTCTAGGGCTCTTTTATTTCTTAATACATTGTATGCTGCTACCAATTCGTTTTGAACTGAGATATAGGCTGCATACGATGTTTCACGTTCGTTTTTTAAAGATATAATTGCTTTATCAGGATTATCAGAAGAACTCGGGTTTTTTGCACCGTTGCAATAGTCGCAACTTCCATCACCACCATTATCTAGAAACTCAACAGCCGCCTCTCTAAGGTCCTTGAGTTCCATAAGTTCTTCTTCAACAAGCAATTGATCTTTACCATTAAGCAATACTGTAAATATGTTTTTTTGCTTAATAACTACATCTTCTTCAGACTCTTCCATTGGTGGAAGTTTACGGTTAATACCCGAGTCTTTTTCAATCGTTGTCGTTACTAAGAAAAATATTAACAGTAAGAAGGCAATGTCGGCCATAGAGCCGGCATTAACTTCTGGTGCAGATCGCTTTGCCATATTACTTAATTATTTTTTTAATTCCTGTAAATAGCATTGCGCCAACAGCGATGATAATCAAGAAATAGAATAACCATAAACCGGCTCCTATTAATTGTGATCCTCCTGCTGATAACATTTCACCATCTTTCATTTCTGTTTCAACGCCAGATGCTAACCCTAAGTAAGCAACGGCTGCCAACACTACAAATGCACCAACATTTTTTAGTGTGTCCATTAAAGTTGAGGTATTAGATAACATATTTTTTAATGAAAATACGGTAACTAATAGAACAACTATTGCAAGTATAAAGTATGCTATATACATAAATGGAGTAACCATACTATCTTGTAATTCTTCAGAGGTATCTAGAGCTTCATCTCCAGCTCCAATGATTCTAACAAGAAAAAATATAGCTAAAACACCTATTACACCTGCAACGATTTTTACTATTTTATTCATATCGTACGTGTTTTTTAGTGTTATTATTATTTTTTATGTCTTACTAATAAGTCCATTAAAGAGATAGAAGCATCTTCCATATCATTAACGATACTGTCAATCTTTGCAATAATATAGTTGTAAAATATTTGAAGAATAATCGCAACGATTAATCCAAATACAGTTGTCAATAATGCAACTTTAATACCTCCTGCAACAAGTGATGGTTGCATATCTCCGGCAGCTTCAATTTTATCAAATGCCTGAATCATACCAATTACAGTTCCCATGAACCCTAACATCGGTGCTAAAGCAATAAATAAAGAAATCCAAGATACATTCTTTTCCAATTGTCCCATTTGTACACCTCCATAAGCTACTACTGCTTTCTCAGCGGCATCGATGTCTTCTTCTGCACGGTCTAAGCCTTGATAAAAAATAGAGGCTACAGGTCCTTTAGTGTTTCTACATACTTCTTTTGCAGCTTCTACACCTCCAGAAGCCAAAGCGGTTTCTACGTCTTGTGTTAGTTTTTTAGAGTTTGTAGTAGATAAGTTTAAAAAGATAATTCTCTCAATAGCAATTGCTAATCCTAGAATTAAACATAATAATACGATCCCCATAAACCCAGGACCTCCCTCTATAAATCTCTTTTTTAATTCTTGGTGAAATCCAAGATCTTCTGATTCTTCTGCAGCTGCAGCTGTTCCTTCTTCTTGAGCTGAAACAACAGTTTCTACGATTGAAATTGGGTTCGCATTTGTTTTAGCATTTACGGTTCCGAATGCCATTACACAAGCGATGGCTAGAATTGAAAATAATCTTTTCATTGTTCTTGATCTTAATTTTATTAGTTAAAGTGTTAAAGATATAAAAAAAATGGAATTACGAAACAAAAATCTTGCAGAGAGGAAGGGATTCGAACCCTCGATACGCTTTTGACGTATACACACTTTCCAGGCGTGCGCCTTCGACCACTCGGCCACCTCTCTAAATTCCTTTTTATTACAAAGGCTCAAATAACGAAAAAAACTTTAAACCCTAAAAACTTTATGCATAAATTTTATGATAATTCACCTCTAAGGGCAATTTCATACTGCCATTTGAAGGTTTTGTAGTCCAAATTCTTACCTAGTAAGTACATGAGTTTGGTTACTGCAGCTTCGGTAGTGATGTCTTTACCAGAAATGACACCTATGTTTTTTAGGGCGGTACTGGTTTCATATTGGCCCATAAGAACACTGCCTCCAGAGCATTGTGTTACGTTAATAATATGAACTCCTCTATTTATTATGCGTTTTAACAAATTTATAAACCAAGGCTGGTTTGTCGTATTACCCGATCCATAGGTTTCCATAATCACGCCTTGCAAGGAAGTATTGGATAGCATGACTTCTAAAATGGTTTCCGAAATACCTGGGAATAATTTTAAAATCAATACATTATTATTAAGTTGTTTATGAACAATTAGCGTTTTGCTAGTATCAGGTTGCAACAAATGCGACTTGTGTACCTTAAGATGTACTCCAGATTCTGCTAAGTCTGGGTAGTTTAATGAGGCAAAAGCTTCAAAATGTTCTGCATTAATTTTTGTCGTTCTATTGCCTCTATAGAGTTTATATTCAAAATAAAGACAGACTTCACGTATCATTGGGGTTTGATTTTCAGCTAAAGTGGCAATTTGAATGGAGGTAATCAAATTTTCTTTGGCATCCGTTCTGAGGTCGCCAATCGGAAGTTGAGATCCAGTTAAAATAACGGGCTTATCTAAGTGTTCTAACATGAAACTTAATGCAGAAGCGGTATAACTCATAGTGTCGCTTCCGTGAAGGATGACAAAGCCATCAAATTTAGTATAATGGTCTTGTATCATCTCAGCAATTTGAACCCAATATTCAGGATTCATGTTGGACGAGTCTAAAGGAGCGTCAAAAGAAATAGTGTCTATAGCACAGTCCAGTAGCTTGAGCTCAGGAATCTTTATGAGTAAATTGTCAAAGTCAAAGGCTCTTAAAGCCCCAGTTGAGGGATCCTTTATCATTCCTATTGTTCCTCCTGTATATATTAATAAAATCTTAGACGGTTCCATGAGCTATATATTAAAAATGTCTTTAGAGTTTTGAGTGGTAACTTGGGCAATATCCTCCACACTAATGCCGTATATTTGAGATAGTTTTTCTAAAACATTAACAATATAAGCACTTTCATTTCGTTGGCCCCTATAGGGTGTTGGTGCCAAATAGGGTGCATCTGTTTCGAGAACAATATGTTTAAGGTCTATTTGGTCTAAAAATTTATCAATCTTACCATTCTTAAAGGTAACCACTCCTCCAATACCTAGTTTCATATTGTATGAAATAGCTTTATGTGCTTGTTCTAATGTTCCTGTAAAGCAATGAAAGATACCAAACAAGTCTTTGCCTTTTTCTTCTTCGAGAATTTCAAAAATTTCATCAAAAGCTGCTCTGCAATGTATAACTATAGGTAGGTTGTAGTGTTTTGCCAATCGGATTTGTCTTCTAAATGCATCTTGTTGGATTGCCAATGTAGAGGTGTCCCAATAGAGGTCAATCCCAATTTCTCCTACGGCTACAAATCGTCTTTTAGAGAACATCGCTTCTACATGCGCTAATTCTTCTTCATAATGCGCTTTAACATGGGTAGGGTGCAAGCCCATCATAAGAAATACATGCTCAGGAAAATCGTTTTCTAATTGCAACATCACATCGGTATAGGTAGAATCAATTGCAGGAATAAAAAACCGAGTAACACCGCGCTCTATTGCACGTGTAATCATTTCATTTCGGTCTTCGTCAAAAGACGCACTGTATAAATGTGTATGTGTATCTGTTATAACCATGCGACAAAAGTAAAAAAGTCGGCTGCAACTTGCTTATTTTTTTAGTCTTAATCTAATTTCTTTATAAGCTTTTATGTCTCATCATAATTTTCAAATGCTTTTAAGGGCTGAAATATAGGCTTTATAGCGTTTTTATTCAATTTACTTAGCGCATAAATCCATTTTGTTTGCGCTACATAATATAGAGTGACTTTGATGATATCTTATAATAAAGGGTTTGAAACCTCATATTGGTCATTTTCTGCATCTGCTATTGCATGATAGAGTTTTACCTCAGTATTAGTTGAGTCATTCTCTAATGCTGTTTTAAAGGCATTTTCGCGAAGTGCTAACAATTCATCTTGATGTCCTCTTTCGGTTAAGCTTACACTATCAAAAGTATTGTAATCTGAATAGCGCGGGGTAGCAAACAGATAGCTTATAAAATAACCCAATAATACGACTACCGAAGCAGCAATAGCTAAATTCCAAAACTTGATTGTTTTAAGTATTAAAATAATCTTTGTAGGCATCTTCTAAGTTGTATTTAAAATCGTTAGAGCGCTTTGCATTGGATATTTGATGTTTTAAATGTGAAGTGATAGCTTTGTCTCAAACGTTTTATAAAAGGAAGGATCTTCGCTTAAGCGTTTTTCAAATGCGTGTTTCTCTGCTATACTTAAATCTCCTTACAGATAGTTTTCAACCCATATATAATCTTTCTTGTCCATGATTTTCTAATTAAAACATTTGGTTATATTTTGGTGATGCTTTTATCATTTCACTTAATTTCCCTATGCAAATTGCTTTTTTTATTTAAGTGCACTGCTACGGTTTCCATAGAGGTAATATTAAAGGTTGCTTGTAGCAAATCTCTACAACTTTTTCCTATTCTAATGCATAATTTGGGTTAAATTATTTGAACAAAACCAAAATGTCTAACGCAAAAAAAACCGCCATAGTATTGGGCTTTATTTGTGTATTATGGAGACGAACTTTACAAAAAAAGCAACGGAACGCTATTTATATCCTTAATTGTAATACTTTTGGGTAGCTTAATATATTTAGTATATGGTAGAAAGTTTACAGGAATTCCTTTTAAAAAATAACTACAGCAAAGCCAAACTTCATCTTACAAAAACCAATCACTTTGAAATTATTGTAAAAGTTAATGGGAAAAAAGGGCGATTTATATTAGATACTGGTGCTTCATATAGTATAGTTAATGTAGAACGTGCTACTCAATTTGATGTCGTGATAGAGGATGATGAAGTTAAATTAGCAGGGGCAGGCGGCATACATATGGATGCAAAAATCTCAAAGCAGAATACAATTGGCATTGGGCAATGGACTCAAAAAAAAATGAGATTGGTAGTGTTTAATATGACACAATTAAATGCCGCATTGATAAGTCAAGATACTAACCCAGTTGATGGTATAATTGGGGCAGATGTTCTCAAAAAATCTAAAGCGATTATTGATTATCATAAAAAATATTTATATCTTAAACGTTAATTTTATACTAAGTATTAGTTTATGAATCCCTCAATTATTATAGCAGATGACCATCCTTTAGTTTTAAAAGGACTAAAAGATTTTTTAGTAGAAAAAGCATACAATGTCATCGGATGTGCTAAAGACGGAAAGGAGGCTTTAGAACTGCTTTTAAAACACAAGCCAGACATTGCAATATTAGATATTATGATGCCAGAAATGAATGGTTTAGAGGTGGCAGAATCATGTAGAAAACAGCATTTAGATACAAAAGTTGTTTTGATTACGTTTGAAAAAAATCCAATGTTATTTAATAAAGGACGCGAGAGTAACATCTTTGGTTATATCCTTAAAGAGTTTGCTCTTACCGAAATTGAAATATGTTTGGAAACGGTTCACAAGGGGGAACCTTATTTAAGTCCAGAAATTGATATCCACTTCAACCCGCCTACATATAGTTTAATAGAGACCTTAACACCGTCAGAAAAAACGGTACTTCGTTTGGTAGGCGATAATCAAACGGCAACACAAATTGCAAAAACACTTCACATCTCTCATCGTACGGTTGAGAAACATAAAAGCCACATTATAAAAAAATTAAAACTAGAATCTAAATCTAATAGTTTGATACTTTTTGCAAAAGAACATGACTTATTTTAAGAAAATTCGTGTTAAAAAATTTTTTTTTAAGTTTTTTTTGTTCTTTGAAAAATCTTACATACCTGTAAAGCAATGTGTTACATAGTGTATAATAAAAAATACGTAGTTCTACGTATTGTTTTATATGTATTTATTGTCGATATTTACATCGCTATTAATTAGTTCTTAGGGAGAATTAAGAAAGCCTTGGGTTTTATTAATAAATTCAAGGCTTTCAAATTAAATAAAGCTACGAGTTTTAATTCGTCCTAAATAAATCGAAAAATAGAAATCTTATGAAATACTAAATTGACAGATATTGCCGTCTCTGTTGTTATTTGATTTTGATGTTTTAGTTAGTTTATATTCAAAAAAAGCGTTACATGTTAAAATGTAACGCTTTTTTTAGTTTATAATAATACTACGGATGATTATAATTCTAAAGCCTTTCTAATATCATTATCCATTAATAGTTCTGTTGGATTTTCTAAGGCTTCTTTAACTGCTACTAAGAAACCAACACTTTCTTTACCATCAATAATTCTGTGGTCATAAGATAATGCTACATACATTATAGGTCTTATTACGACGGCCCCATCAATTGCAACAGGGCGCTCAACGATATTGTGCATGCCTAGAATACCAGATTGAGGCGGGTTAATGATTGGAGTAGATAACATACTTCCAAATACACCACCATTGGAAATTGTAAAGGTACCTCCTGTCATTTCATCAACTGTAATTTGACCGTCGCGCGCACGGAGTGCTAAGCGTTTTACTTCCGCTTCAACACCTCTAAAAGATAAGTTTTCTGCATTTCTAATTACAGGTACCATCAATCCTTTTGGTCCAGAAACGGCAATACTAATATCACAGAAGTCATAACTCAACATTTCTTTGCCGTCAATCATAGAATTTACCGCAGGATAAAGTTTTAATGCTCTAACGACTGCTAAGGTAAAGAAGCTCATAAACCCAAGACTCACACCATGCTTAGCTTTAAAGTCTTCTTTGTAGGATTTGCGTAATTCAAAAATTGGAGACATGTCAACTTCATTAAAAGTCGTTAACATTGCCGTCGTGTTTTTAGCTTCTACCAAGCGCTCAGCGACTTTACGTCTTAGCATTGACAATTTTTTACGCGTCGTTCCTCTGTTACCTCCTGTTGGAGTACCCATAGAAGGTACAGCTTTTACAGCGTCTTCCTTGGTTACACGACCATCTTTTCCTGTTCCTGAAATTGTGGAAGCCTCTAGACCCTTTTCAGCTAAGATTTTCTTGGCGGCCGGACTTGCAGTTCCTGTGGCATAAGTATCCTTAGCGACTACAGGAGCTTGTGCTTCTTTTTTTGGAGTTTCAGGTTGTGCTTCTTTAGTCGGAGTAGTTTCTTCGCTACCATCTGGTTTTGCGGCACTTGTATCAATTAAACAAACCACTTGTCCTACAGCAACAGCATCACCTTCTTCAGCTTTTAAAGTAATGGTTCCGCTTGCTTCAGCAGGTAACTCAAGGGTGGCTTTGTCACTATCTACTTCAGCAATAGCTTGATCCTTTTCTACATAATCCCCATCTTGAACTAGCCAGTCTGCTATCTCAACTTCAGTTATAGATTCTCCTGGTGATGGAACTTTCATTTCTAAAATCATCGTTGTATATTTTAGTTCGTGTTATTTTATTGTCTTTGATTATTTTTTGTTTTATCGAAAACGTAGTCGATTATTTCTTGATGACGACGTTTAGACCTTGTAGAGCTACCAGCAGCTGGAGCACTGTAAGGACGTCTTGTTGCAGCGCGCCATTGTCTGGCTTCATCTAATTGCATCATCATATGCCCATATGCACCCATATTTCTTGGTTCTTCTTGTGCCCAAACAATATCATCTATATTTTTATATTTAGAAAGGACTGCCATTATGTCTTCGATAGGTAGCGGGAATAACTGTTCTATTCGCACTAAGGCAACATCCTTTCGGTTCAATTTTTCTTGCGCATCTAATTAATCATAATAGAATTTTCCTGTAACAAAAACTAATGTTTTGATGTCGTTTGCCACTGCGTGGGCATCATCTATCAACATTTGGAATGCTCCATTAGCAAATTCATCAACCGTAGAAACTACCTTTGGATGACGCAATAAACTCTTTGGAGTAAACACTATTAGAGGTTTACGGTAATTGGCTTTCATTTGACGTCGCAATAAATGGAACATGTTTGCTGGCGTTGTACAATCTGCAATAAACATATTGTCTTTGGCGCATAATTGTAAATAACGCTCCATTCTTGCTGAAGAGTGCTCTGCACCTTGACCTTCATAACCGTGAGGTAGTAACATTACAATACCATTTGGCGTTTTCCATTTGTCCTCACCAGACGAAATATATTGGTCTATCATAATTTGTGCGCCATTACTGAAATCACCAAATTGGGCTTCCCAAATTCCTAATGTTTTTGGACTTGCCATGGCGTAACCATAGTCAAAACCTAAAACCCCGTATTCTGAGAGTAATGAATTATAGATGTAGAAATTACCTTGATCTTTACTAGGATTGATATGATTTAACAAAACCACTTCTTCTTCGCTATCCTCTACTTTTACAACCGCATGTCTATGTGAAAATGTACCACGCTCCACATCTTGCCCTGATAGTCTTACATCATAGCCTTCTTGTAATAAAGAACCGTATGCCAAATGTTCTCCCATTGCCCAATCCAAACGATCTTCATTAAACATGGTCTTTCTAGATTCTACGAGTCGTTTAATTTTTTTAATGAATTTTTTATCTTCAGGTAAGGATGCAATGATATCAGCAATTTCCGTAAGTTTATCTTTAGGGTAAGTCGTGTCAACCACAGCCAACATTTCTGCCTTCTTTACTCTTGGATAATTGGTCCAAGCTTCTTGCATAAATGGTGTGATTACTGTTTTATCTTGTTGTCTCGAAGTCTCTAATTCTACTTCTAACGAGGCTTTATAATCGGTTTCAAGTTGTTTGACATAAGCTTGATCTACAATACCCTGCGCAATGAGCTTTTCAGCATATATCGCTTTTGGATCTTTGTGTTTTGCTATAGCTTTATAGAGTTTTGGTTGTGTAAAACGAGGTTCATCTCCTTCGTTGTGTCCATATTTTCGATATCCTAATAAATCGATAAATACATCACGTTTGAATTGCATTCTAAAGTCTAAAGCAAATAAAACCGCATGAACGACCGCTTCTGCATCATCCGCATTGACGTGTAGTACAGGCGATAAAGTAACTTTACCAACATCTGTACAATAGGTGCTTGAACGGGCATCTAGATAATTGGTTGTAAATCCAATTTGATTATTCACTACAATATGAATGGTACCATTGGTTTTATAACCGTCCAATTGTGCCATTTGTATTAATTCATAGACCAGTCCTTGCCCAGCAATAGCAGCGTCACCATGCACTATAATAGGTAAGACTTTGCTAAAGTCTTTAGGGTAAAATTTATCTTGTTTTGCTCTTGTAATACCTTCAACTACGGCGCCTACCGTTTCTAAGTGAGATGGATTTGGAGCAATACTTAAGTTAATTTGATTGCCATTGTCCGTTACACGATCACTGGTCCATCCTAAGTGGTATTTTACGTCACCATCAAAAACGGCTTCTTCATAATCTTTACCATCAAATTCACTAAAGATATCTTTGGCAGATTTTCCAAAAATATTAGTTAAGGTACTTAAGCGTCCTCTATGCGCCATTCCCATAACAAACTCTTTTACGCCATAACCTGCTGCTTTTTCAACAAGCGCATCTAACGCAGGAATTAAAGACTCACCGCCTTCAAGTGAAAAACGTTTTTGTCCAACATATTTGGTATGCAAGAAGTTTTCAAAGGATACGGCTTCGTTTAGTTTATTGAGAATATGCTTTTTTTCTTCTGCTGAAAATTGCGGGTGATTGTCATTTTTATTTAATTTGTCTTGTATCCACTGCCTTTCTTCTGGCTGTCTGATATACATGTATTCTATACCAATGGCCTCGCAATAAATCGCTTCTAAATGCTGTCTAATTGCTCTAAGCGTTTTGGGACCTATGCCTAGAATTTCACCAGCATTAAAAACCGTGTCCAAATCGCCTTCGGTTAATCCGAAATTTTCAATTTCCAAAGTTGGTGCATATTTTCTACGCGCTCTTACTGGGTTGGTGCGTGTAAAAAGATGACCTCTTGTACGATAACCATCAATTAATTTGACCACTTGAAATTCTTTTTGAACATGCTCCGGAATTTGCGATGAAACATCATTTGCAAGTTCTCCAGTTGATCCGTAACGCTCGCTACCAAAGTCATACCCTTGAAAAAAGGCTCTCCAACTTGGCTCTATAGTGTCAGGATGCTCTAAGTATTGTTCGTATAAATCAGCAAAGTATGCTGTATGTGCCGCGTTTAAAAAGGAATATTTATCCATTAGTTTGATTGAGACTTTCTGATGTCTTGAAAAATTTTTTCAAAAATACAATTTTTGAAAAACTATGATGCTCTTTTAGTATATTTATGATAAAAAACTATAGAAATTAGTAATTTTTAAATAATATGGGTTGTAATTTAATGAAAAATGCAATGGGGTTATTAGTGATTCTAACGATTTCCAGTAGCGTAATTGCGCAAAGTGATCCTCATCAAGAGGATGTGGATTTTTGGGAAAAGGTTCAGTTTGGAGGTGGTTTGGCATTGGGTTTTGCTGATGGGTTTTTTGCAGCAACTCTGGCGCCAAGTGGTATTTATAATTACACAGCGCATTTCGCGTTTGGCATAGGTCTAAATACAACGTTTAATAGCCTCAAAAACCAATACAGGTCCACTGTTTTGGGCGGTAGTCTATTGGTGCTTTATATGCCTGTTGACATATTGCAAGTCTCTGTAGAGTTAGAACAACTCCATGTGAGTAAAAAGGGGCTTAATAGTGCCGTGCAAAACCATGATTATTGGAGTCCCGCACTGTTTGTTGGTGCGGGTTATAGACAATATAATATGGTCTTTGGAATGCGATTTGACCTTCTTTATGATAGACAAACAAGCATTTATACAGCGCCTTGGACGCCTTTTGTTCGTTTTTACTTTTGGTAGGTTTTATCTGCTGTAAGGGTATGATACTAGAACTATGTATAAAAGGCATTTTATGATAGCTACAAAATAAACTACAGTTTTGGGTTTTGAGTTCATATATTGCGGCTGTTGTCTCCAAAAAAATTATTAAAGTATTCTGTTATTTCTAGAGTTGTTATGACCTTTATGATCTTACATTTGAAAAAAATGTTTCAAAAGGCTCTTAGAGTTGCGTTTACATTTTGAATGAGTAGTTGAGGTATAAAAAATACGTTTAGCGTTATTGTATGAAGGGGGTGTTGGTTAATTTTGACGCTGTTCATAATTTTATATTTATCATGATTACTAGAATCAATGCTATAGCAATAAAAAAAACTAAATATACCAATAAACAACTTGTTATTTTGTCGTTTCTTGGAGGGGCATTTATTGCGTTTGGTGGCTTGTTATCCGTGTTGGTGACAGGCAATATGCCTTCGGTTTTAAGTGTTCACCCTGGCTTGGTAAAGTTACTTTTTGGAGCGTTATTTCCATTAGGACTTATTTTGGTTGCATTAATGGAGGTGGAGTTGTTTACAGGAAATAATTCCTATATGATTGTTGGTGTGCTTAGAGGTGAATTTAGTTTGAACAAATTGATAAGGAATTTCACCTGGGTGTATCTCTTTAATTTTTTTGGTGCCCTTTTTGTCGCGGTCTGTTTTGGGTATTATTCAGAACTATTAAACGAGGCGCAAGAGCGTTTTGTTATGAATATTGGGGTTGTGAAAACAAGTCTGAATGTTGAGGTGGCATTTCTAAGAGCTGTTGCGTGTAATTGGCTCGTATGTTTGGCACTTTGGATGGCTGCCAGAACCGAATCATTTTCAGCAAAAGTAATCGTAATTTGGTTTCCTATTATGGCCTTTGTTGCTATGGGTTTCGAGCATAGTATTGCTAATATGTTTTTTATTCCTTTAGCAATGCTATGCGGCGCAGATATTTCATTTTATGATTTTCTGATTGGTAATTTGCTTCCTGTCACCCTAGGTAATAATATTGGTGGCGGTATATTTGTGGGTGTTTTACATTACTATGCGTCTAGAAAATTATAAAAGGGTTAATAAGTAGCCGAAAATAGCGCTCCCAAACACAAGCATTACGTTGTTTATTTTTTGAAATACAAAGACTATAATTAAACTGCTTATTGCAATGAGTGTCGTTTTCCAATCACTAATGCTTTCGCTTCCCATGACGATGCAAACTGCTAAGATTAAAGCTACGGCCGCAACGTTTACCGCGTCTAGAAAGGCGCGAATAGCACTTAATTTTTGAAGTTTCGGTATGATTGGGTTTAAGACTAATACAAAAATAAAGCTCGGTAGAAAAATGCCTAGTGTTGCCGCTAAAGCACCAGATATTCCATGCATTTGCCAGCCAATAAATGTTGCTGTAGAGAGGACAGGTCCAGGTGTAATTTGACCTACGGCAATAGCGTCTATTAAAACCTGACGTGTTAGCCAACCATTTGCAACGAGTTCATTATCAAGGAATGCAAAGAGGACATAGCCGCTTCCGTACAAGATGGCGCCAATTTTTAGAAAGCTTATGAAAAGTTTTGATACATCAGGATGCTGCAACACGACAAGAGGTATAATGCTATTAAGTTTGGTGGTTTCGTTTTGTGTAAAAAACAGGAGGACTCCAAATGTACCGCATCCAAAAAGCACTATAAATTCATTAATTCCGTATAGAGCCATTGCCATAGCTACGAGTCCTAAAAGACCTAATATTTTCGTTTTAACGGCTTTTTTTCCAAGCTTATATCCTGCCATTACGATGATTGCAATTACAGCGGGTTTAATGCCGTAAACAAAAGGTTTTATTTCTGGTAAATGACCGTATTCTTGATATAGCCAAGCATAAAGACCAGTGATAATTACAGCGGGAAAAATAAAACAAAATCCAGCAACAAAAAGGCCTTGCCACCCTGCACGCTCATGACCACAATGCATGGTCATTTCGGTAGAGTTGGGTCCGGGTATAATGTTTGTAGCTCCAATGAGGTCAAGAAAATGGTCTTCGGTCATCCATTTTCGTTTCGAAACAAGCTCATTCTGCATCATGGCAATATGAGCAGCAGGTCCTCCAAACGCAATGGAGCCTAGTTTAAAAAATACTTGAGCAATCTCGATTAATTTTTGTTTTTGAGTCATGGTTGAAATTCGGATATATTTCGATTTAAGAGGTTCTTAAAATTGTGTTTTTTTTGGAATGCTAAAGGGGATACCGTAGTACTTTGTTTAAAACGCTTTGAAAAATACGCGTAATCCTCGTAACCCAATGCTATTGCGATGTCTTTAAGTGGCATCTTGTTATAAGATAAAAGGCGTTTAGCTTCTAAAATAACACGTTCATTGATAAGTTGAATAGCGGTTTTATTAAGGGTTTGTTTTGTGATTCGGTTAAGATGTTTGGTCGTTATATTTAGTTGGCTGGCATAAAATCGTACTGTTTTTTCTGTTTTGTAATGTGTTTCTATAGTTGCTTCAAATGTGTCTATTGTTTTGAGATATACAGGAGATTGGTGAACTGGCAAAGCGATGGTGTTCTGGTACTCACGTGCAAGGTCAATGTAAAGCGTGTCAATAAGATTGGCTAATTTTTGGCGCTTATGCTTAAGGTTTTGAATGTATTCATGATAGAGTAGTTTGAAGTATATGGCGATAGCGGTGCTCTCAGATTGTTTTAAAATGAGATGTGGTGGGTTTTGTGTTGCATAGAAATCATAATTTTTTGTGTCTTTGTGCTGGAAATGCGCGTTATAAAATTCTGGGGTGTGAAAAATAATATACCCTTTTGGTGGGGTGTCAAATTTCCAAAAATGGGTTTGCCCTGGTTTTAAGAAAAATACACTGCCAGCTGCAATAGGGTAAGAGTTAAAGTCTATAGTATGTATGCCTTTGCCGTTTTCAAAGAGTACACACAAATAGAAATCGTGTTTATGGGGTTGATGTATGAGTTGAGCATTGTTTTTAAAATGCGCGTCCAAAGTGTTGCAATACACATCTTTTAGAACCTTAGGTGCTTCAAATTGTTTGATGTTAAGAATAGGAATTTTCGTCATAAATGTCCTAAAATTACAAAAAATAGCGTAATTTGAATACCTTATAATGCTGGTTTTTGCGCTAATTTTGCAGTTTAAATAAATAATTGATTGTATATGAGGTTTTTAAGAGGGTCTAAGGTTTATAGTGTGTTTACGGGTGCATGTCCTGTGTGTCATAAAGAAAGTATGTATGTCGAAAAGAATCCGTATAAGTTGAAGTATACCTTAAGAATGCGGTCGGTTTGTTGTAGCTGTAAAACACGATATAAGATTGAGCCTTCTTTTTTCTTTGGGGCGATGTATGTGAGTTATCCTGTAGGTCTTGTTTTTGCTGGAACTGCTTTTATACTTGCATATTGGGGACTAGGGTTTGGATTGATACCGTCTTATATCGCTATTGTTCTTGTTATGGTGTTAAGTCTTCCTGTAATATTGCGATTATCTAGAAATATTTGGATTAATTTTTTTATGAGGTATAAAAGTAAAAACAATGGTGCTTAAAATGTGATAATGGATCTTATGACTTTTTTAAATTCTGAAAGACTTTGAAGTGTTAAGATGTTGCAGGGTGTTTTCTTCCTTAAAATAGATCTGAACTTCAGTTTTATTTTTCCTTGTAGGGGGTGGAATGGTCTTTGTGATGCCAATCGTCATGGTGTAAATTGCGACGTTTACTGAGTTAAGATTCATCGAGTAAATAGCGATCTCATTCGTTAGAACCTTTGACGATAGCGCTTTTGTTTAGTTTTGGAAAATACTACGCCAACAGATGTGCGTTGTCTATGTATTAACATCTATTCTTTTATGAATTTTAAGGTGTTGCGATTCCTGAATTTAAGGAAATATAAGTCAGTTGGTATTTGTTGTACAGAAATGGTTGCGTTAGCAGATAGCTGACCGCTGGGTACTTCTGCGCCAATGACATTGTATATGTGTTAATTTTCAGTGTGTTGTAAACCTTTAACTTGAATGTTGGACGTTGCTGGATTTGGAAACAAATCGAGAGCAGTATTGTTGTTGTGTTCAGGAATAGGCAATGTAGATTCCATAACCCAATTGGACGTGACTCCGTTTAATGTGAAATTGGAAAGTGTTCCATTGTTGTTACCTGTTTCGTCAATAGCATTAGTTTCATTTGTGTTGTTTCCACCTGGAACACCTTGGTTAAATTTGTAATACAAAACTAATCCTGTTTGAGGTGTTGTTAATTCGCTACTTGTATTTGCAGCTATTTCTGCAGGTGTTCTGGTGATGTTCCATACTCTTATCTCGTCAATTGTGGCGTTAACATGTCTGTCGCCAGATTGTGACCAATTACTTATGGTAAGGTTTGCTGAATTGTCATAGATATTTACACCAACCACGTGTCTGCTGGCAACTTCAACACCGTCTAAATAAATTTTCATATAATTTCTATGGTAAGTGGCAACGATGTGACACCAAACATCTGTTGATACCGTGTTGGAATTTGTATTTAATTCGTTCCAACTGCCGTTACCAATATTAAAATTTAGTTTCCCGTCGTCTCCTGCTCTTAGCATATAGCCCGAATATGGTCCTGATGCTCCTTTATTGATGATGTTACCTTGCCATACATTATCTCTAAATGCGTTAAATTTTATAATGACTTCTAGAGTAATGATTGACCCTGTAATTTGAATGGAAGTGCTATTTCCACAATTAATGGCGTCATCAACACTATCAAAATGTAGGGCGTTTGCAGTTTCTGATTGTACTTGAGTTAAGCCGATAAGTATAGCGGCTGCAATTAATACAAATTTTTGTGTTTTCATGTTGTTTATTTGTTAGGAGGTTTAGTTCGTAAGGGTATTTCGTTTAGTAATCAATGCAGCTTTAGCATATAGATTTTAGGTATTATGACTTAGGTTAATTGAGTTTTATTGTATGAAATATCTTTTGTTTGTGTATGTAGATATAATGTTGTTTTAAATACTATGATAAGAATTATTTCTATTTATATCGAGGAGGTATCTTGTTTGAAGTGTTGTTAGTCCTATGTGTTTCCATGCTTATGTAAGGATTTGTGTTTTGTTTTAGGTATTCTATTGAATATGCGTTAAATGTAAAACGGGTGGTATTGAATAGTAGGTGTATTCTTTACTAGTTGGATATATTTCTGATAATAAAGTGCTTATGTGGAGGGAGTCGATTTTAGATCCTTATAGTTGTTTTTTTTTAGCTGAATTTTTTATTATCTCAATTTATAATAAGTGGTTTTATGGTGTGGTATCATTTATTAAATGTATATAATGGTTTTACGGTTTTCTCGGTATGGAGCGTGTTTGTCGAATGCAGATGCGTCAATACATTCCAATTGTGTTGAGGAAGCAATATTATTCTTAATAAGCGTAAATAATGGGTTAAACAGACCTCTTTGTAGTTAGTGATTCAGTAAAATTTAGGCATATTGAAACTGGTGTTTAGTTGTGTGAAGTCTTTTATTAAGAAGTTCTTATCTCTGTTTTTTTTGAACATTTCAACTAGTAGGTTTGTAATAAAAAACGGTATTTTACCGAAAGTTTGTAGTCTCTTATCTAATATACATTTTTTTGGTTGTAAATACTCTGGTTTTTAGTTATTTTAATTCGTGTAAGAAGAAGTTTTAGGAAAATATATTTTTGAAATTCTGGAGATATATCAAGACATTTTTAGAGTTTAAAACCATTACAATTTCTTAAACTATTTAAAGTTATAACCCATCTACTATCATGAAAAAAATTAAGTTAACTTTACTTTTCGTTCTTCTATTGTTGGCGTTACCGAAGCATAATTATAGCCTAGGTATGGATAACAATAGTTGTTTTGACAACGCGATAGTTGTTAGTGATATGCTGTTGCATATAAACGAATGTGCTTGTGTGTCAGAATAAGATAATGACACATGCTATGGAAAAAAGGATTCAACGACTTCTGTGAATACTATGTATTATGCAGACAGTAGTGTTGAAGAGAAACATGTATTAAT